>JAZRBT010000194.1:0-3443 GCA_045635245.1 Candidatus Coprenecus sp. | reverse complement strand
TTGGTAGGGATACAACCCCAATTCAAACAAATTCCGCCAATTTCTGAGCGTTCAACAATTGCTACTGATTTTCCCAACTGAGCTGCTCTGATAGCTGCAACATAACCACCGGGACCTGAACCAATTACAATTACATCAAATTTATCCATAATATCTTAATTTATATTTTTCTGATTATTCTGCGTCTTTACCGTGACATTGTTTATATTTCTTGCCTGAACCACAAGGACAAGGGTCATTTCTTCCAACCTTCTTCTCCACTCTGACAGGAGCATTGCTCTTAGGCTCACCACTGTTTGTAACAAGGTCGGTTCTCGATGTATTCATACTACTCATATCTGTACGACGACGAGTACCTTCTTGAACTCCCTGAGATTCATTTGGACGAAGTGGAATATGAGCACGAAGCAAGAATGAAACCACCTCTCTGCTCACTTTCTCGATAACACCTTTGAACAAGTTGAAACTTTCAAACTTATAAACCAATAGAGGGTCTTTTTGTTCGTAAGTAGCATTTTGAACAGATTGTTTCAAATCGTCCATATCGCGCAAATGCTGCTTCCAGGTCTCATCGATATTTATAAGGGTAATGGTCTTGCTAAGAGCCTTGGCAAGTTCCTTACCATTGCTTTCGTATGCCTTCTTCAGATTAAGAACCACCTGCATAATCTTTGTTCCATCACCTACAGGAACAGCGATATTCTCATAAGTGGCACCCTGACGCTCATAAATCGCCTTGATAATGGGCCAAGCCATCTGAACCATAACATCTGTACGGCGAACATATTCATTTTTAAGAGTTTCAGTCAAAGTCTCAGCTATCTGTCCTTTGGATGCATTCTTATAGAATTTCTCATCCATAGCAGGGTCGATTGAAAGAGTCTTCATCACCTCAAATCTGAACTCTTCATAATCCATACTGTCAGAAAGTTCAGCCATTGACTCAGCACAGTCGTTGATCATATTCATAACATCGACATCGATACGCTCTCCATACAATGCGTTACGACGTTTGTTATAGATCACCTCCCTTTGAGAGTTCATCACATCGTCATACTCGAGCAGACGCTTACGGGTTCCGAAGTTATTCTCTTCCACTTTCTTTTGAGCAGCCTCGATACGGCTTGAAAGCATTGAGTGCTGAAGAACTTCACCCTCCTGCAATCCCATCTTATCGACAATTGCAGCCATTCTGTCTGAACCGAACAGACGCATCAAATCATCTTCCAAAGAGACGAAGAAAACAGAAGAACCGGGGTCACCCTCACGACCTGAACGACCACGCAACTGACGGTCCACGCGACGGCTGTCGTGTCTTTCTGTACCGATAATTGCAAGACCGCCTGCCTCTTTCACACCTGTTCCCAACTTGATGTCGGTACCACGACCTGCCATATTGGTAGCAATTGTAACGGTACCAGGAAGACCTGCGTATGCAACCACCTCTGCCTCACGAGCGTGCTGCTTGGCATTCAATACATTGTGCTTGATACCTCTGATTTTAAGCATTCTGCTCAACAACTCAGAAATTTCCACAGAAGTTGTACCCACAAGAACAGGACGGTTCTGGCTGGTCAACTCTACGATCTTATTGATAACAGCATTATATTTCTCTTTCTTGGTTTTATAGATAAGGTCATTCTCATCCTTACGCAAAATAGGTCTGTTGGTAGGAATAACCACTACATCCAACTTATATATCGACCAGAACTCGCCAGCTTCGGTTTCCGCTGTACCGGTCATACCGGCAAGTTTGTGATACATTCTGAAATAGTTCTGAAGGGTAATAGTTGCAAAAGTCTGAGTTGCAGCCTCTACCTTCACATTTTCTTTAGCTTCGATAGCCTGATGCAATCCGTCTGAATATCTTCTGCCCTCAAGGATACGACCTGTCTGCTCATCGACAATTTTGATCTTATTGTCCATCACAACATACTCGACATCCTTCTCGAACATTGCGTATGCTTTAAGCAATTGGTTCACAGTATGAACACGTTCTGCTTTCAAAGCATAATCGGCAAGAATCGCATCTTTCTGAGTTCTCTTTTCATCATCAGGCAAATCAGATTTCTCCAACTCAGCGATTTCACTTCCGATATCGGGCAAGATAAAGAATTTCTCATCTGAAACACTCTCAGAGATAAGATCGTTACCCTTATCAGTCATCTCTACCTGACGGGTCTGCTCCTCGATTACAAAATACAACTCATCAGTAATCAAATGCATATTGCGGTTATTATCCTGCATATACATATTCTCAGTCTTCTGAAGCAGTTGCTTGATACCGGGCTCAGATAGATATTTGATAAGAGGATTGTATTTTGGCAAACCCTTATGAGCTCTTAGCAAAAGTTTTGCTCCCTCTTCCTCCTTACCTTCAGAAATCAATTTTTTAGACTCGACCAATAGTTTATTGACCAATTGGCGCTGAGCATTGTAGATTCTCTCAACATAAGGTTTGTATTCGGCAAATTGCTGATCTTCTCCTTTTGGAACAGGACCTGAAATAATCAAAGGGGTACGGGCATCATCGATCAACACCGAGTCCACCTCATCGACAATTGCAAAGTGATGTTTCTTTTGAACAAGATCATTGGGATCAATAACCATATTGTCCCTCAAATAGTCGAAACCGAATTCGTTGTTTGTACCAAAAGTGATGTCGGCACGATAAGCTCTCTTACGAGCCTCAGAACTTGGCTGGTGCTTGTCGATACAATCGACTCTCAATCCGTGGAACTGATACAAAGGTCCCATCCACTCCGAGTCACGTTTTGAAAGATAGTCGTTCACAGTAACCACGTGAACACCTTTACCTGCCAAAGCATTCAAGAATACAGGAAGAGTCGCTACAAGAGTCTTACCTTCACCGGTAGCCATCTCTGCAATTTTACCCTGATGCAAAACGATACCACCGATAAGCTGAACATCGTAGTGAACCATATCCCAAACCATTGGATTACCACCTGCCATCCAGGTATTCTTCCAAATAGCCTTATCTCCATCAATAGTCACATATTCGTGCTTAGTGGTAAACTCGCGGTCCATTTCAGAAGCACTTACGACAATTTCGCTGTTCTCCTTAAATCTGCGGGCAGTAGATTTCATCACAGCAAAAGCTTCTGGAAGAATCTCCATAAGCACCTGCTCGATTTTCTCATCTACAATTTTAGTAAGTTTATCTACTTCAGTAGCAATGCTCTCTTTTTGGTCAACTGCGATATTGACATCTTCAAGTTGCTCTCTGAGAGCGTGCTTTCTGTTTTCATCTTCTGCAATTCTCTCTCTGATTACTCTTTTAAGTCTTTCAGCTTCAGCTCTTAACTCATCGTGAGTAAGACGATCGATTCTCTCGTATGCAGCCAAAACCTTTGCCAGAATCGGCTTGATTTCCTTCATATCACGCTCTGCCTTTGAGCCGAAAACCTTCTTTAATAAATTAT
>JAZRBT010000193.1:0-6670 GCA_045635245.1 Candidatus Coprenecus sp. | reverse complement strand
TGGCAGAAAGAGCCAGTTCTCTGCAGCTGCCTTTCATTAAGGTAAGAAAACTTGAAAAGACTCCTTAGGTGCGGTCTCCCTTTGTGAATCCTACAGAAGGAGTTACACATACGATATAGCCGCTCCAAAGTTTGGAGAGTCTGCTGAAAGATATCTTTACGATTTTACCTTCATCCGGATCCATTATCAGAGCTTTCTCCCCTTTATATCCGTAGTATACGACAAAATGGAGCCATCCATTTTCTTTCTTCAGGTGAAGAATGACAGGGGTGTCGATCTCCTTCAGTTCAAGAATTTCCTTGCTCTTGCTGCTGGCACCGTATGCATCCATTCCGAACTTTTTGGCACCGATGGTTATCGAGTGGATGCTCGTTCCCCTTTGTGATACTCCGCAAGCGTGTCTGGCTTCAATTAATGGAACCTTAAGTCCCCAATATCCAAGGATGGAACACAAACAGGCGGCGGCGCAGTCTGTGTTGTCGTGCTGTCTGATACAGATGTTCTCTTTTTTCAATCCCTTCATATCTTTCCCTCCTGATAAATTAAATTTCCAATAGTGGATAAATGCTCAAAAGTATCCCGATAAGGATAGCAAGCAGATATATCGCAATAGCAGATTTCGACATACGGGGCAGAATGGTATCTGTCGTAAGTGCAACCTTCTTTTTCAAACTCTCTTTTCTCTCCATATCTATCACTCCTTTAGTTTGGTTCGCAGTACAAAGTTGAATATTATATGTGAGAACCCCTGTCCGGAAACGTAAAAAAATAGGGTGCAATCCTCTTAAATGAGAATTACACCCTGAATAAGTCAGATATCTATTTTAAGCGTTGAATAGTTTTTTCAAATATGGGAAAACAGTCTCCGAAATCTCCTTGATAGTGCCGATGATCTGGGATTCGTTCATCGTCTGTTCGGGGATAATGGTGAACCAGGTATGGTTTACAAATTCTATCATCGAAAGAAGGGCTCCTAATATCAGAACTGTTCCTCCAATTGACAGGACTGCTCCGAGCAATCTGTTTATCCAGCCCAATGTGGCAATAGCGAAAATTTTCTCAAGAATTTTTCCTATAAGGCTCATACACAGGCACACTGCAATGATTATAAGGGCAAATGAAATTGCTTTGACAACATTTTCAGAAGCATTGATCCACTGGTGCAACCAGGTGGAAACAATTGCTGAAAATCTTCCGGCAAGGAATATTCCCAAAAGGATTCCTGCTATTCCTCCTATTTGTCTGATAAGTCCGTCCTTCAACCCTTTGAAAAGGGCAAGGATAAGCAAAACAATGATTATAATATCTATTACTGTCATAATGGCCACGAATTTAGTGAAAATATTCTTAGGTTGTTGCTTCTTAGGGTAAGAAGTGTGTAGTTTGGGAGATTTTCGTTATCTTTGTCCGTTAAAAATTTTGAGAATTATGTTTAAAGAGTATAAAGGATTGGACTTGGTAAATATCTCGGCTGAGGTATTGGAGTCGTGGAAAAAGAACAATATTTTCCGTAAATCGTTGCAAATGCGTGAAGGTGCTCCTAAATTCATTTTCTTTGAGGGACCTCCTTCGGCTAATGGTATGCCTGGAATTCACCACGTTATGGCCCGTTCAATCAAGGATGTAATCTGTCGTTACAAGACCCAGAAAGGGTATCTTGTTGAGAGAAAGGCTGGTTGGGATACACACGGTTTGCCTGTGGAACTTGGTGTGGAGAAAATGTTGGGTATAACAAAAGATGACATCGGAAAGAAAATCTCTGTTGCCGAGTATAACAATACTTGCCGCAAGGAGGTTATGAAATATACTGCCGAGTGGGTAAACCTTACCGAAAGAATCGGTTATTGGGTGGATACTGACAATCCATATATAACATACGATAACAGATATATTGAAACTCTATGGTATCTTTTGAAAGATATATATAATAAAGGATACCTGTATAAAGGATATTCAATTCAGCCTTATTCTCCTGCTGCGGGAACAGGCTTGAGCTCTCACGAGTTGAACCAGCCCGGATGTTACAGAGATGTGAAGGATACAACTGCGGTTGTACAGTTTACAGTTGTGAGAAACGAGGCGTCTGAAAAATTGTTTGAGATGGCAGGCGGAGATCCTGTCTATTTCCTTGCCTGGACCACAACTCCTTGGACATTGCCTTCAAACACAGCGCTTTGCGTTGGTCCTAAGTTTGACTACGTGATGGTTCGTTCGGTAAATCCTTATACCGAGAAACCCGGAGTGTATGTTGTTGCAAAAGAACTTGTCAATGCTCACTTCGGAGCTAAGATTCCTTTTGAAGTGCTTGAGGGTTCATTCAAAGGTACCGAACTTGCCGGAATCTCTTATGAACAGTTGATCCCCTGGATTAATCCCGGTGAAGGTGCATTCAGAGTGATTCTTGGTGACTATGTGACCATTGAGGATGGTACAGGTATTGTCCACATTGCTCCAACTTTCGGTGCTGATGACGACAAAGTGGCTAAGGCTGCCGGAGTTCCTCCTTTGAGAGTTGAGGATGCAGCAGGTGTTATGCAGGCGCAGGTGGACAGAACCGGAAGAATGTACAGAATCGAGGATTTGTCTGCTGAGTTTGTTGAAAAGAATGTAAATGTTGAGCTATATAAAGAGTTTGCAGGTCGTTATGTAAAAAATGCTTACGATCCTGAGGCTACAGCAGAAAGTACAACTTTGGATGTCGATTTGTGTGTAATGCTTAAGAAAGAGAACAAGGCGTTCAAGATTGAAAAGCATACTCACAACTATCCTCACTGCTGGAGAACAGACAAACCTGTATTGTATTATCCTTTGAATTCGTGGTTTATCCGCTCTACAGCTGTTCAGCAAAGGATGATTGAATTGAACAAAACCATCCAATGGAAACCCGAATCGACAGGTACAGGACGTTTTGGAAAATGGTTGGAAAATCTTCAGGACTGGAATCTTTCACGAAGCAGATATTGGGGAACACCACTTCCTATCTGGAGAAGTGAAGATGGTTCTCAAGAGAAATGTATCGGCTCTGCTGCAGAACTTTATGCTGAAATAGAAAAGGCAGTGGAAGCAGGTATTATGACTGAAAATCCTATGAAAGTTGCAGGATTTGTTCCCGGTGATTTCTCTGCTGAAAATTATGATAAGATAGATTTGCACAGACCTTATGTGGATGAAATCGTGTTGGTTGGAGAAAATGGTCAGAAGTTGGTTCGTGAGACCGATTTGATCGATGTGTGGTTTGACTCGGGTGCTATGCCATACGCTCAGGTAGGTTTGGAAGGTTTGAATTCTCCTGAATTCGGACATACCGCAGACTTTATCGCAGAAGGTGTGGACCAGACTCGTGGATGGTTCTTCACTTTGCACGCAATCAATACAATGGTAAGCGACAAGATTGCATTCAAGAGAGTAATCTCGAATGGTCTTGTTTTGGATAAAGACGGCAATAAGATGAGTAAACGTCTTGGTAATGCTATCGATCCATTCAAGGCTTTGGATGATTATGGTCCTGATGCTCTGAGATGGTATATGCTTACCAATGCGCAACCTTGGGACAACTTGAAATTCGATATCACAAGTGTCGATGAGGTTCGCAGAAAATTCTTCGGAACTTTGTACAATACTTATTCGTTCTTTGCCCTTTATGCAAATGTGGATAAGTTTGATGCCAAAGCTCCCGAGGTTCCTCTTGCAACACGTCCTGAAATTGACAGATGGTTGATTTCACTACTTAACACTTTGGTGAGAAAAGTTACCGAATGTTATGAAAACTATGACATTACCACAGCGGGTCGTTTGATTCAGGACTTTGTATGTGACAATTTGAGTAACTGGTATGTCCGTTTGAACAGAAACAGATTCTGGGGCGGAACAATGGATCAGGATAAATTGGCAGCATATCAGACACTATATTCTGCTTTGGAAACAGTTTCAATCCTTGCAGCACCTATTGCTCCATTCTTTATGGACAGATTGTTCCTTGATTTGAATGCTGTATCCGGAAGACACTCTGAAATTTCAGTTCATATCGTATCTATGCCTGAGTATGATCCTGCTTGCATTGATGCAGAATTGGAAGAGAGAATGGATATTGCACAATTGAGCTCTTCAATGGTTTTGGCATTGAGAAGAAAAGTCAATATCAATGTCCGTCAGCCTTTGGCAAAAATGATTATTCCTGTTATCGATCATAAGATTGAAGAGAGATTTGACAGAATCAAATCATTGGTATTGACCGAGGTGAATGTTAAGGAAGTCGAGTATATCAAAGATACTACCGGTTTGATTACCAAGAAGATCAAGCCTAATTTCAGAGTTCTAGGAAAGCGTTACGGCAAACAGATGAAAGAGATTTCAGCATTCTTTGCCCAAATGCCTCAACAGCAGATTGCAGAGATTGAAAAGGCTGGTATCGCTTCTGCAAATTATTCGGTGGAACTTCCTTCCGGTGTAGTGGAATTGATGCCTGAAGATTATGAAATCACTTCGGAAGATATGCCGGGATGGTTGGTTGCATCTGAAGGTAAGTTGACTATCGCTTTGGATATCACCATTACTGAGGAATTGAAGAATGAGGGTATCGCAAGGGAACTTATCAACAGAATCCAGAACCTCAGAAAAGAGAGCAACTTTGAGGTTACTGACAAGATTAATATTGAGATTGTTACAAAGGAAGAGATAGCTGCATCAGTTGCCAAATTCGGAGATTATATTGCATCACAAACATTGGCTATGAGTATCAAACTTGTAGATTCATTGGAAGGTGGCAAGGAAATTGAATGGCTTGCGGATGATGTGGTAACTATTAAATTGGAAAGAATATAATATGGAAGAACGGGGGCACGACTATTTTATGAAGGTGGCGATAGAACTTGCAGCTGAAAATGCTGATTCTGTCACCGGAGGTCCGTTTGGCGCAGTGATTGTCAAAGACGGGGAAGTGGTTGCCGCCCAAAGCAATAAAGTGACGGTAGATAATGATCCTACTGCCCACGCTGAGGTAAATGCAATCAGACAGGCTTGTAAAAAGTTGGAGACATTTGATTTGAGCGGATGTATTCTGTATTCGAGTTGCGAGCCCTGTCCGATGTGCCTCTCAGCAGCATATTGGGCGCACATTGACAAAATCTATTATGCGGCAGATCGTTATGATGCAGCCCGTGTGGGATTTGATGATGAGTTTATCTATAAGGAACTCTCATCACCTGTATCGGCAAGACGTCTTGGATTAGAGCAGATTATGCCACAGGAAGGTTTGGTTCCATTTGTGAAGTGGAGTGAGAATAACGACAAGATTCGCTATTAGACTTTGTCATATCGGAACTTTTTATTAAATTTACAAAAGTTAAACTTACGGTTATGGACAACATTGACAACAGAAACGAAACTCTTGAAAAAGTACGTTACACTGACGAGGAACTTCAAGAATTTAAAGAAATTATTTTACAAAAACTGGAGAAGGCGAGAGACGATTATCAACAATTGAAAGCTGCCATAACTCATAGTAGTAGTAATGATACTGAAGATACATCACCTACATTCAAAGTAATGGAAGAGGGTGCTTCAGCTCTTACTAAAGAGGAATCGGGTCAATTGGCACAAAGACAATTGAAATTTATCAATTCTTTGGAAGCAGCTTTGGTGAGAATCGAAAATAAAACTTACGGAGTGTGTCGTGAAACAGGTAAACTTATCCCTAAGGAGCGTCTAAGACTTGTTCCTCACGCCACTTTGAGTGTAGAGGCTAAATTATCACAGAAATAATGGCACTTTCACGCAGTAAGAAACAGTTAGTTCTCGCTGTATTTGCAATATTGTTATTGGTCATTGATCAGGTCACAAAGATTCTGGTCAAGACCAATATGCATTTGGGAGAATCTATTCCTGTATTTGGAGAATGGTTCCAAATACTATTTATAGAGAATGAGGGGATGGCATTCGGAATGGCGTTCGGAGGAAATATCGGCAAATATTTGTTGACATCTTTCCGTATTGTTCTGTTCGGTGCAATGATATATTATATAAGAACTCTCCTCAAAAGGGAAAATACCCCGATGGGAGTGTTATTGGGTCTGACAGCCATAATGATCGGAGCCCTTGGCAATATTGTCGATTGTGTATTCTATGGACTTATCTTCGAACCTTCGACAATGGGAAATGTTGCGGAACTTGTCCCCTTCGGCCAGGGATATGGCAAGGTAATGCTCGGGAAAGTGGTCGATATGCTATATTTCCCCATTATAAATACAACATTACCCGAATGGTTTCCATTTGGAGGAGGTCAGGAGTTTATATTCTTCAGACCTATATTTAATATAGCAGACTCCTGCATTACAGTGGGTGTGCTCTATTTATTGATCTTTAAATGGAAGTTTTTCTCGGCAGAAACAAAAAAATTAGAGAATAAATAAAAAAATACGCAAAAAATTTGGATGTAAAATTTTTTATGCATACTTTTGCGTTCCCTTTCGGGGGTGAAATACTGGAGAGATGGCAGAGTGGTCGAATGCGGCGGTCTTGAAAACCGTTGACGTGAAAGCGTCCGGGGGTTCGAATCCCTCTCTCTCCGCAAGACCAACAAGCAAGGAGACATCAAATGATGTCTCTTTTTTTATATATACAGACGCTGCAAGTTTACTTGCTGAGCGTCTGCATATATAAAAGAGGAACTGCA
>JAZRBT010000192.1:0-6943 GCA_045635245.1 Candidatus Coprenecus sp. | reverse complement strand
CGATAGAAACGCTGACAGGCCATTCGGTTGAACCGGCACAAACAAATAGGTAAACATCTCCATTCAAAGTTGCTCCTTCATTTACAACCAATGTACCAGTATTAGGATTTGTGCTTGGATCTTGCATCCAGATAGACTTATTTGCACCTTCAATAACTGCACCTGAATTTACAGTCAGGCTATTATTTGCTTCAACACCATTCAAGAATTGACGGACAGCACGATAAGTTGACTTAACTGTCGCTTTATTGATTGTTGCAATAGCAGATGTACCTTTACCATTTGTAAGGTTATCGATACCATAAGCCATATCTGTACCACCAAAGTGTTCAATAAGTACACCTTCTCCAACAGTTAGATTTCCACCTACAGTATTGGAGATAACTGAAGAATAAGCATTCCAACCACGATTATTAGTTGCAGTAAGAGAAATTGTTCCTGGACCTTTAACGGTTAGATCTCCTTTATTGGTGATCACAGCATAACTAGCAGTAGATTTATCAGTCGCCGATATTTGTTTTCCATTCAAGTTAATAACTACATATTTTCCTGATTGAATTGTCAATGGCTCATCCAACACAACATCATTACTCAATGTAACTTCACCACCATTTTTAGCTGCATATTGTAGGTTTTCAATATCAGTGTCAGGATAAACTTCATCAGGTGTATTGTAAATAGGATCCACAACAATGTTGAAGTCAACATAATCCACCAAGAATGTACCAAGTACGTTGGTTCTGTAGTTTCTTTGAACTGGCAAGTTGGGTACACTAAGTACTACATCGTTTACGTCTGACTTAAATGTAAATGTTGCATTATTTACAATACTTTTCTCTGCACCTACAAGGATATAACTCATTGATAGATACTTATACAACACTTGATTAACATCAAGATTTTCGGTAGGAATTTGATTTTCAGCATAATTAACAGTTGTGTAATCATCTACTGAACCATCTGCCAAGTTGATAGTAGAAGCAACTTCTGCTGTATAGGTTACAAATGATTTTTTAATCTCAACACCAGCATCAATTGCTCTTTGCCATTCATCTTGAGGAACACCTACGTTTACTTGTGCGAAGGGACGTTTAAGTTCTACATCTACAGTTTGAGGGCCACCGACAACTCTCACATTAACTGCTGCATAAAATGCATCGCGATTTTCATCATTATTGAGGCCGTCATAACTAACAGTCACCTCTTTTAGGTTACTTGTATTGTATGCGCCACATGCTGAATTTTGGGCCCAGAACAAGATTGTATAGTCTTGTCCTTTTGCCAAAGGAAGGCTTAGTGAATAAGGGAATGTCACTTTTTCTGTCTTATCCATTGTTCCTAGAAGGGCACCATTCTTGTCATAAACTTCATAAACAAGTTTATCAACAAGAGAACCATCGCTGATGGCACGTGTTGCAGAAACTCCTTCAAGACCCAATGAAATAATTACTTGGTCTTCTCCCAAAACTGGAGATTCTTGCTTTGAGCAAGATGCTGTTAGCAATAATGATGCTAACGCAAAAAACGAAAGAATCTTTTTCATTTGAATTTTATTTAAATAGTTTAAAATATTGTTTCTTATAAATTTATCAAATACCATACATCATAACAACATCCTCTCCCTCAAACAGATAAAGAAAAGACACTATTATAATTATCATATTTTAATTGATATAATGTATTATACACACTTATATCACATTCAAAGTTAACAAATTAACTTCAATTATCCTACTTTATTTTAAATTATTATCTTTGCTAAAAATCAATAAAACAATTATTATGAAATTAAATCTGATTAAAGTTACAATTTTGATTACCTCCATTCTTATGAT
The DNA here is from genome assembly GCA_045635245.1 of Candidatus Coprenecus sp. Classification (GTDB taxonomy): domain Bacteria; phylum Bacteroidota; class Bacteroidia; order Bacteroidales; family UBA932; genus Coprenecus. The sequence continues at coordinate 5,108 of JAZRBT010000192.1, read as the reverse complement.
ATCATCGTGCTTTTCGGGCAAAAAGGCAGATGAAAGAGGCTACATTGTGAAAGTGGGGGAGAAAGTTCCCAATTTTGAACTCAATTTTACCGACGGAACCACCAAGAGCATAAAGAGTTTCAGAGGAAAATATGTGATGCTGCAATTTACAGCAAGCTGGTGCGGTGTTTGTCGCCAGGAAATGCCCTACATAGAAAGTGAAATATGGCAAAAATTCAAAGACAATCCCAAATTCGAACTCTTTGGAATTGATTTGAAAGAGAGTGCAGAACAGACACTTGAGTTTGCACAACAGATTCCGGTAACCTATCCGATAACCCTCGACCCCGACGGAAAAATTTTCGAACTGTTCTGCGATCCCAAAGCGGGTGTCACAAGAAATATAATCATTGACCCCGACGGAAAAATCATACTACTGACACGACTTTTTGAAATGGAAGAATTCAACTCAATGGTCGAACTGATTGACAAATCCATCAACAAATAAAACAAAAGGCAACCCGATCAAGGTTGCCTTTGTCATAATATACGGATCCAATAATTTCCACTATTGGAACTGCTCTCTATAATACTTGGCAGTAAGTTTTTCTCCTGTAGCCCTTTCGATCATTTCGTTCCAAGGATATAGCATACCGGGAGCAAACACATTCTCATTCAACCATCTGCCAACCTCTTTATTGCCGATGTATGTATCGTTCACATAATCACCTGATTTGGTAATATTGTTCACGATATAATAGTGAAGTTGGGAAGCGAACAATTCACCTAATTGGTAGTTATGATAATAGCAAGGATACAAAGCAATATGGATCTTGGTTGCCCAATCGGGTTCATCACGACCCTCAGGTTTGTTCAAAAGCTGGTATTCACTTGCAAGATTCCACCACAATTTGTTCAAATCCTGATCAGGATCAGCATACATACCTCTTTCAAAACGAGAAACCACCTGCACCCAACGAGAGAATACCAATTGTTTTAATCTTGCTGAATTTCTGCAAGCCTCCGAAATAGATTGAGCCTGCTCATCAGAAATACCAACATAGGTTTTCATCCATTCTGGATTAACCGATTGACGTTCAAACAACATAGCGATAGCCTCTGTTGTAAAGATTCCTGCAGCCTCACGAAGCAAGAAAGGCATCTGAGGATTTGCATCGTGACCGATAGCATAAACTCCGTGGCCATACTCGTGCAACATTGTTGACATCCAACGCTCCGAGCCATTGATGTTACACAAAATTCTGATATCTCCCTCGCGGTTCATATCTGCACAGAAAGCGTGTTGGTTCTTTCCATCTTTTGGATACAAATCGCTATTTTTCATAATCTCAGTGATGTCAAGACCTACACTGTTGAAATAATCAATAGTAATCTGTACAAGGTCAGCATCTTTATAATAGCTGTCCAAATCTACTGGATAAAGATTAGGAGCCTCTTGGAAATATCTGTTCTGGAAATGCCAAGGCATCAATTTCTCAGGAGCCACACCATATCTTTGAGCAAATTGGGTATCCATCTGAGCTTTAACCTGAGCAAAACTTTCCTTGGTCATCTGATTTACCTCATCCATAATGGCATAGATTTCCTCTGGATCTTCACCGCTAAGGATAAGACTCATCTGATAATAATCATTGAAACCAAGACTGCGAGCCAACTCGTTACGAAGTTTCACAACTTCTATAACATCCTCAGCCACAACGTCTCCGATTGCTTTGTGAGCTTTCCATACTCCTTCCAACAATTTATTGTCAGTAGAAGTTTTCAAGACAGACTCGATTTCATTGTCATTGTAAACCTTACCTTTATAAGTTGCTCTGAAGTTTGCATATTTTTGCTCCAAAAGCATCTCTTTCTCAATAATTTTATGCAACAAAAGAGTGTCTGCCTGTTTTGAAAGGAACTGATTGTAAAGAACTTCAAGTTCTCTCAATAATACCGCATCTTTAACCTTACCGCTCTCTTTGATTTGTTTCAAAGCATTGAAAGTCTCAGGATTTGAGAAAATTTCAGAGATAGCTTTGTTTGCCTGAGCATATTTTGCAAAATCCTCTTCACTGCCGGTGATTGCACCATTCCAGTACGCCAAATTTGCTTCCACCATCAAAGGCTTGTATTGCTCTACTGTAGTGTCAATAATTTGTCGCAATTCCATTTCAGTCTGATTTGCACAACCCACTGTAGCCAATGCCACAGCAGCAATTGATATAAAATTCTTAATCTTCATAGTATAATTCAAAATTTAAAAACTGCTTTTTAGACCTGTTGCCTTATTGAAAATCAAAGCACCTGGTTTAGAATCTCTATCTTTCACATAGTAACCGTTACGCTCAAATTGAACTGCCACATCAGAGTTATCTTCCAATAGAGCAGGCTCAGCAAGAGCATCGATTTCCACAAGAGATTCAGGATTCAAGAACGACTTGTAATCCTCACCTTCAGGTATTCCACCCATATCAGCCTGAGTAAACAGACGGTCATACAATCTCACGTGAATCTTTTCACAATGAGAGGCAGAAACCCAACCGATAGTACCTTTAACCGAACGCCAAGGTCCGACACCGGGTTTTGTGGTAGGGTCATAAGTACATCTGATTTCAACGATGTTACCATTTTCGTCTTTAATTACCTCTTCACATTTAATGATATAAGAGTATTTCAAACGAACCTCTCCACCTGGTTTGAGACGGAAGAATTTCTTAGGTGGTTCTTCCATAAAGTCCTCTCTTTCAATATAAAGTTCTCTTCCAAAAGGAATTGTACGTGTTCCAGCTTGAGGATCTTCAGGGTTTTTAGGAGCCGAACATTGTTCGATTTCACCCTCATTCCAGTTAGTGATAACAAGTTTCACAGGGTTGGAAACTACCATATATCTGTTTGAACGCTTGTTCAAATCTTCTCTCAGACACCATTCCAAAAGTGAAAGGTCGATAAGGTTATCCCTTTTCGCAACACCCACTTTTTCAGCAAAAGCTCTGATACTTTCAGGAGTATAACCTCTTCTGCGAAGACCGCAGATGGTAGGCATACGAGGGTCATCCCAGCCACTTACATAATTATTCCTGACAAGTTCGAGCAGTTTTCTCTTACTCATAACTGTATAAGTAAGGTTCAAACGGGCAAACTCATATTGATGAGAAGGGAAAATTCCCAATTTCTCGATAAACCAATCATACAATGGTCTGTGAACATCAAATTCCAATGTACAGATTGAGTGGGTAATATTCTCTATTGAGTCACATTGACCGTGAGCATAGTCGTACATAGGATAGATACACCACTTGTCACCTGTTCTATGATGATGTGCGTGAAGAATACGATATAGTAGAGGGTCACGGAACATCATATTGGGGTGAGCCATATCGATTTTTGCTCTAAGAACCCTTGAACCTTCCTCAAACTCACCATTCTTCATTCTCTCGAACAAATCAAGATTCTCCTCGACAGAACGGTTTCTGTAAGGGCTCTCAGTTCCTGGTTGTTGCACAGTTCCTCTACCCTTTCTGATTTCCTCCTGACTCTGGTCATCGACATAAGCCAATCCCATCTTAATCAACTTCACTGCCCATTCATACAATTGATCGAAATAATCTGAAGCATAGAATTCATTAGCCCATTCAAAACCAAGCCATTTGATATCTTCCTTGATAGAATCTACATATTCAGTATCCTCTTTTACAGGGTTAGTATCATCAAAGCGAAGATTTGTCTTTCCACCATACTGTCGTGCCAATCCGAAATTCAAGCAAATACTCTTAGCGTGACCTATATGCAAATAGCCATTAGGTTCGGGAGGGAAACGAGTCATCACTGATGAATGTTTACCTGTAGCCAAATCGTTCTCGATAATCTCTTCCAGGAAATTCTTTTGAACGGTAACTTCTGTCGTTTCTTTCTTAATTTCTTCCATTGGTCAAATATTTTTAGTTTTTAGATATCTATAATATATTGAGTACCTGCTCTTTAATCTTTTCAAGTTCATCTTTCATCATCACTACACAACGCTGCATATCTGCCTGATTTGATTTAGAGCCTAAAGTATTTATTTCTCTTCCCATTTCCTGAGCGATAAACCCAAGTTTCTTACCCGGGCACTCCTCAGCATCCATTGTTTCGATAAAATAGCTGCAATGCTGTCTCAAACGTACCTTTTCTTCATTGACATCCAGCTTTTCCACATAGAAAATCATTTCCTGCTCAAAGCGGGACATATCCTGAACCACCTCCAACTCATTGAGTTTGGCAGAGATACGATCTTTGATTGCTTCTATACGGGTAGCCTCAAAACTCTCCACTTCCTCCAAATGTTTCAAGATATTTGCAACTCTCTGCTGCAAATCATTTCTTAAAATAGCACCTTCGGTTTCTCTGAAATTCTTCAATTGCTGCACAGCTGAAACAATTGCAGCATTGATAGCTTCCCAGCACTCCTGGGTCATCTCTTCCTTATGAGCGCTGATCACATCGGGCATCTTCAGAATAGTCGAAACAATATCGTGCTGAGACTCAATGGCAAGACCTACGTTTGCAGCAGCCTGAGCTATTGTATTGTAATACTTTGCAAACAATTCCTGATCTATCTCACGAGGTTCAAGACCTGAAATCTGTTCAAAAGTGATATACAAATCTATATTTCCCCTTACAAGTTCCTTGGCAATATATTGTCTGACAGATATCTCATTTTCACGTGGAATCAATTGGGTCTTCACCGACAAATCACAATTCTTTCCATTGAGTGATCTGATTTCAGCAATATACTTCTTATTTTCATAAGTAGCCTCGGCTTTACCGTAGCCTGTCATTGATCTAACCATATATGAATCAATAATTTAAAAGTTTTTTCGACATTTCACTCCAACTGCGGCTGAGCTCATCCATTCCAAGAATTTCACAAGCCACAGAAATATTGTGAGCAGCATAACCGCTCCTGTGAACATTATTGCTCTGAGCCTCAACCATCCAGATTTCCATTGCCTTCTCCCATTCAAACATATAAGCATAATAGTATGCCTGAGTCCAGGAAGCATTATTGTACACATATATTCTCTTGTTCACATTCTCCCAGGTAGGGAAAAACTCCTCTGCAGCATACTCTCCAATTCTGGTAAAGG
>JAZRBT010000191.1:0-3700 GCA_045635245.1 Candidatus Coprenecus sp. | reverse complement strand
TCTTCTGTATCAGCACTGTTCATAACCAAACCCATTCTCTCCTGACTCTCGTTTCCGATGATTTCTTTTGCTGAAAGGGTAGGGTCTCCGACAGGAAGTTTGTCGATATAGATGTCACCACCTGTCTCTTCTACAAGTTCTGACAAACAATTCAAGTGACCACCTGCACCGTGGTCGTGTATAGATACTATGGTATTGTTATCTTTTTCAGCCAATGCTCTGATGGCATTGTATGCCCTTTTCTGCATTTCAGGGTTTGAACGCTGGATAGCGTTGAGCTCGATAGAGTTGTCGTATTCACCTGTAGCAACAGATGAAACAGCTCCACCACCCATACCGATACGGTAGTTGTCACCTCCAAGTAGAACTACATTGTCCCCAACAGAAGGTTTTCCTTTTGCTGCATCACCTTTTTTAGCATATCCGACACCACCTGCCAACATAATAACTTTGTCAAAACCATATTTGCGTTGAGCACCATCAGGGTCATTTTCAATATGTTCCATAGTGTGCAATGAACCGCAGATAAGTGGTTGTCCGAATTTGTTACCAAAGTCAGATGCTCCGTTTGATGCTTTGATAAGAATTTCAGCAGGAGTTTGGTATAACCATTTTCTGGGAGGAACAGCTTCCCAGGCACGACCTTCATCCAATCTTGGATAAGAAGTCATATATACAGCAGTACCTGCCAAAGGGAATGAACCTTTACCACCTGCAATTCTGTCTCTGATTTCTCCACCACTTCCGGTAGCAGCACCGTTGAAAGGTTCAACTGTGGTAGGGAAGTTGTGAGTCTCGGCTTTCATCGAGATGACAGTTTCCTGTTTTTGAGTTTTGAAGAAACTTGGTCCGTCAGGAGCACTTGGTGTAAATAAATCTATGGTAGGACCTTGGATAAAGGCGCAGTTGTCTTTGTATGCAGAAACGATTCTTCCGGGATTTTCGGCAGATGTTTTCTTAATCATTTTGAAAAGTGATGATTCCATCTCTTTTCCATCGATGATAAATGTTCCATTGAAGATTTTATGACGGCAGTGCTCAGAGTTAACTTGCGAGAAACCAAACACTTCGCTGTCAGTAAGAGGACGTCCCAATTTCTTTGAAAGATCCATCAGATATTGGATTTCTTCTGATGAAAGAGCCAATCCTTCTTTCTTGTTATACTCCTCAAAATCTTCAATATGAATGATCTTTTCAGGTTGTTTGTCGATAGTGAAAATGTTTTCGTCCAATCTGTGGTAGATACGTTGCAACATTTTGTCGTAAACAATCGACTCATCATTTTCGTGGCTGCCTGCAACAGGGAAAAATTCCTCAATACGGATAATTCCCTCAATCTTCATATTTTTAGTAATTTCAACAGCAGCAGTGCTCCAAGGAGTGATCATTTCACGTCTTGGGCCAATGAATGTGCCTTCAATTACTTTGATATCTAACATTTCGGCCTCAGAGAATAGCCAGGTAAGAGCATCTACAGTCTCTTTTACAAATTCTTTCTGGGTTAGAACCGCTAAAATATGCTCGTCTTGTGAGCGAAAAAAGTATACCATACGATCTATAAAAATTTATAAATCCAAAAATAGAGATAATTTTGTGAAAAGAATAGAATATTTATCATTTTTGCCAACAAATTTTTAACATGTACGAAAAAAGAGTAGAAAAGTTGTTCAAAATAGCCCCTTCGTTTCAAAAAGTGGGGCTTGGCGGATTCCATCCGGGGCTGGAGCGAATGATCGATTTTTGTAATCTGATGGGGAATCCTCAGAATGATTTTCAAACAATTCATATAGCCGGTACAAACGGAAAAGGATCCGTGGCGCATATTCTTGCCGGAGCCCTCTCATTTTTGGCAAAAGGGGAGAAGATAGGAATATACACATCTCCTCATCTGGTCGATTTTCGTGAGAGAATGAGAATTGTTACTGCAAAAGAGGATGGAAGTATCTCTTGTGAGTTGATCACAAAAGAGGAAGTGATTTCATTCTTAGATATTTATGATTCGTATATAGAGAAAAATGAGCCCTCTTTTTTTGAGATAACCACCGCAATGGCTTTTGATTTTTTTGCCAGAAGAGGTGTTAGATACGGAGTTATTGAGACCGGGCTTGGGGGAAGATATGACTCCACAAATGTGATTACCCCTGTTTTGAGTATAATTACTTCGATAGGATATGATCACAAATATATTTTAGGGGATACTCTCGAGCAGATTGCTTATGAAAAAGGGGGAATCATCAAAAAAGGAGTTCCTGTTGTAATAGGTTCGGTATCAGGAGTTTCAAAGGATGTTTTGGTAGATATAGCCAAGGAAATGGGCTCCGAATGTGTTTTGAGCACTGATGAACTCTACCGCAGTTATGCTTCTGATTTCGATTTGGGAAAAATGGATTTGAAATCATCGGTGCAGGTTTTCAATATTGCAACTGTATGTGCTGCTCTCAATGTGATTTCTGAAAATTATTTGAAAACCATCCTCGAGAATAAAGAGGTTATTTACAATACAGCCCGAAATACTGCTTTCAGGGGAAGGTGGGAGGTGCTATCTGAAAAACCTCTTGTCATCTGCGATATTGGACATAACGAACAGGCTTTGCAAGTAACTATGAAGCAACTCGAGTCGCTCTCTTGTGGTAAAAGACTGATTATGGTTTTGGGTATGGCTGGTGATAAAGATATCGAAGGGGTAAGCCATTTGTATCCTGTAGAAGGACGATATATCTATACTCAGGCGCAAGGAACCCGTGCTAAAAATTCTTCTGAATTGAAAAATATAATTGATAAGTCCCGAAAGGATAGGGGAGCCTCTTCTGATAGTCTTGATTCTATCGTTTGTACATCAGTCAGAGATGCCTATGAAGAGCTTATGAAGATCGTTTCCGGTGAAGATGTCGTGTTTATCGGTGGCAGCAGCTTCATTGTTGCCGAATTCCTTCCTATTTTTGATGGTAACAAAAATGTTACGAATAGGTAACAATATTGTTATTTATGCTTAAAATCAGTTTGTTTAAGAGGTTGTATTCTTTTCTGTTCTCTTGATGGCTCTAAAACGATTCTGATAGGGATTTATGATGAAAACTTCCTGTTGAAGAGCCTGTTTGCCCTATTTTTGCATACGATTTTTTATTGCTTTGAATAGAGTGTGTAGCAATTGTGGAGCATTGTTTGGGTTGCAGATTCTGTGAACTCTTTTGCCCTTGTTATGAAATCGTGTAGCAGCGATAGGTTGTCTGATATGGATAAGAATTTCTAATGTTGTATTTAGAGAACTTTTGTGATTCCCTTAATGATAAGCAGCAGTCCGAAAATTGCTATTCCAATTCCGGCGTATTTGTTGATTCGTTTGAAATTTTCCACTTTGATCCTTTTGCCGAATTTGCTTATGACTTTTGTAGCCATTAACCAATAAGTGGCACTTCCTGCAAATACACACAGTATTGTCATCACTGTAGTTGTGAGATCTTCAGCTACAGTTCCGATTCTGAGCAATGCTATAATTGTTATACTCCAAAAGAGTGCTCCGGGATTGGATATTGCCAGAAGAAATCCCTGTAGGACTTTTCCGATAGGGTATTTGTTTGCTTTGAGAGTATGATTTATTGCTGCTGAGTGCTCTTTTTGTGGCTTGTCAGGTAGTAATGAGCTGATTACTCCTATCAGAATGATTAAGGAACCCCCGATAATGGCAATGGTGTTTTCGTTG
>JAZRBT010000190.1:0-1740 GCA_045635245.1 Candidatus Coprenecus sp. | reverse complement strand
ATAAAGGGGTTATGGCAGTATTGTCAAGTTCTTTTCTGAAATCGATTTGTCCGGAGGATTGCAAGGGGTTGAGGGATGCTCTTGTCAAGGAGAATATGATATATGTTCCTGCTGAGAGATTGCAGCAGAAAAATGAGTTGTTCAATGAGATATTTGCCCCTGTTCTGCCCGAATCACCGGAGCAGGTGCTCTTCAGCTCGAACTCTATTGCCATATATATGAATCGGGTAGTGGAGGCTTGTGCAAAGTTTGCAGATAATGTAGATAAAGAGTTCCTGTTGGGATTTGAAAAATGTTTCAATCTGTTGGGTAATCTTCCACTTAAAATGAAGAAGGAGACATTTTTCAGAATGCTCAGACAGATTTCGGGAAGTGTTTCGGTCCCCTTTAGCGGAGAACCTTTGCAAGGTCTTCAAATTATGGGACCGTTGGAGACCCGTTGTCTTGATTTCGACAATATCATTATGCTCTCTATGAATGACGGGGTATTTCCGAGTGCAAGTGTTTCAAACTCGATTATCCCTTATAATCTCAGAAGAGGGTTCAATCTCCCCACATACGAATATCAGGATGCTGTCTCGGCATATTATTTCTATCGCTCCATTGCCCGTGCCACCAATCTTTATTTTATTCACGACTGCCGTGGGGATGCTTTGCAGGGAAATGAAGTGAGCCGTTATATAATGCAGATGGAATATCATCATAAGTATCAGATAGACAGACGTATGGTTCAGTATGATCTGAAACTTTCAGAAAAGAGTGATACTTTGGTATATGATAAAGATGAGGAGGTTATGGAAACCTTGAAGAAGATGACCTATTCTCCCTCAGCATTATTGGCATTCAAGCGTTGTCCTTTGAAATTCTACTACCAATATGTCAAGAGGATTTCTGAGGAGGAAGAGGTTTCTGAAGAAGTGGATTCAGGCACATTCGGAGATATCTTCCACTGGGTTATGGAAAATATTTACAAGGATAATCCCAAGCCAAGCAAAGAGAATCTTCTCTCTATAGCCAATGATGGAAAATATATCAACGAATTGGTCCGCAAAGGATTTGCCCAGAAATTGAAAATAACTGAAATAGAGGGCAAAAATACCCTTGTGGCCCTTTTGATAGCCGATTATGTAATTCAAACCCTTCGTACCGATGCGGACAGAGCTCCGTTTGAGGTATTCAAAACGGAGGAAACTTATAGAACACAATTGAAATTCGATGGAGTCGGTTCAGATGTGAATCTTAAAGGGATAGTCGATAGAGTAGACTTTGTTCAGGGATTTTATAAAATCAGTGATTACAAGACCGGAAAATCTCCATCTAAAAGCACTCTGACAAGTATTTTGCCCGATCATCTGTTCCAACTTAAATTTTACTTGCTGCTGCTCAATGCCAAGGGTATAATAAAAGATCCTTTGTCTTCCGAGCTCTCAATCTATTATACGAGGGAAATGTACTCCCGCAAAATTTATACAGTCAAGTTGACTGATGAAGAATTTAAAGGTTTTAAGGGAGAGTTGGCAGAAATTTTTGCAAATCTGTTCAATAAGGATATTTCTTTTTCCTCTTGTGAGGATATAAAAGAGTGTGCCAAATGTAGTTTTAATGTAATTTGTAACAGGAGATAGGATATGTTAGAAATAGTGAAGGCTTCTGCAGGTTCCGGAAAAACATTTATGCTTGCAGGGAAATATATTCAAATGTTGTTCAAGGATTCATCCTATGCCTATACCAAAAGTCGGA
>JAZRBT010000189.1:0-4286 GCA_045635245.1 Candidatus Coprenecus sp. | reverse complement strand
TTCTTCCAGCTGAAGCCGCCTTCCTTCCAGAGCTCTTAAAGTCATCTCAAGCTGCTCCCTTTGCTGGCTCGTCATTTTTTTATTCTTTTTCAGCTGTTCCTTGATAGCCGTCTCTACAACTTCCAGCTGTTCAAGTTTCTGCTGATACTGACTCTCGTCATCTGAACTGTTTAAAACCTGAACTAACATTTCACCAATACTTTGGGCAGAACTCTCTACACAAGGCAGACATAGAAAAAGCATCAGTATAAGACCGATAAAAAATCTAACTTGATTTTTCATATTAAATGTTTTTAGAGTATAACTCAACTATTTATATACTACTACCGTTTTTTAGACAGGTACGTAGTCTTGTTAGTTAATCAAGCTGCCGGACGAATGTAGAACTTGCTTGGTACTTGACGGTCGATTCCGCTGTAGAGCGCAGCCCCGTTTTCCTCTGGCAGGATGTAAATATACTCATATTTTATTGTTCCCAAAACCTTTCGATCCAGATATTGTCTTTAGCTCGGCCGCGGCCGTCCACACTGATCCTCATCTGAGGGTGCTGAGCACACAAGTGTCACCAAATCCAATACGAATTTAGCGGAACAGGTAATAGCCAATTGCAACCAATGCAATTCCGGCAAGGATACTCAATGCGACATAAATTGCGAATCCGCATATCTGTCCAGCCTGAAGCATAGTCAAAGCCTCCTTGGAAAATGTGGAGAAAGTTGTAAAACCGCCGCATAATCCCATGCTATTCCACCGACCAAACTGCCTGCTCCGACAGAAAGTATATTTTTGATGATATCCGGTAACATAATTTCCTATTTATTGATGTAAATATAACAAATCCATAGAAATAAAAAAGGCCGGGAGTCCAAAAGGATTCCCGACCGTCAGGTATATCATCAATATCTGTTTCTACTATCTGTATAGGTTGACAGTAGGGATACGGAATGATTCAAATTTACGCAATGGAAGGATTTGTTCCATCATTTCAAGTGATCTGAATTTTGTCAATTTCACAGAAGGAGTTGCTGCTGTAAAGGTTGCGTCACCTGCACTCATTTTGTTTGTATGATAGATGCTGTAACCAGCGTTACCTACTGCATAGATTTCGTATGCAATCATTTCGTAGGTAGCACCATCTTCTGTTTCTTCAATATATCTTCTTGACTCGATTGTACCATTTTTAAGTGTCAACATATAAACAGGGAAATTTCCTGTTCCTGCAATCGATACAGATGTTGCACCAGATGCGTCAGTTACATTTGCCAATGCCATCCAGGTAGGTGCATATCCGTTGTTTTCAGCACCGATAACTTCCTGATTGTATAGAACCAATCTGTCAGCACCGTCAACTTCTCCGAATGCATAATACTCATATCCCAAAGCTGACCAACCGAAAATGACTGCTCTATTTGCGTTTCCACTGTTTGTGTGGTGCTCGATTGACAATGTTGTGCTCCATTGTTCGTTTGTGATGTTTGGATAATACATTCCATCAGAAGGATTTTGAGCCCATTGGGATGTTCTGTCAAATGTAACATTCCAGGTACCCATAAACTCTTTCAATTTGTCAGAAGGTTCCACTTTGTTGTCAGCGGTTGTAAATGCCTCATAATACAATTCTGTGGTTACTTTACCTTTTGTGGTAATTCCGAATGCATATACCACATACTCGGTATTAGGGGTCAATTCTGAGTATCCGAATGAAGTTTCGCCACTTGAAAGAAGTGTTTCCAAAGGCATATTGTATTGCTCTGTAAAGTCTTCCAAAAGGGCAACAATGTATTCAAGGAATGCCTCTTCTCCACCCAATTCTTCGATATAGTAAGACTCTGCAATGTCATAGTAGTATGTATCTACAGATTCTGCAGGAATTGCTCCAAGAGTCGCAGTAGTAGCTCTCACATCTTCAATGATAAATGTAAAATCAGGATCTTTCACAAGGGTAATAGTATAAGTAGAATACTCCGATTCAATAGTAGTGTTTTCGTCACCCGCTGCATTTACTTTGAACTCATATTCTCCTGGTTGCAAATCTGAGAAACTTACTGATGTTTCACTTGTAAAAGACTTGTTCTCGTATCCTTCGCCTGCAAGGACATATTTGTAATAAGTCGCACCTTCAACAGCCATCCAGTTTACAGTAAACGAAGATGCAGTCTGATCAGTAATTGACTCAATTGCAGGAGGTGTCAATTGTTTCTTTTCTGAAACAGGAGAGTCTGTAGTACAAGAGATTACTGCTACTACAGACAAAATAGCAATAACAACATTCAAGAATCTTGATTTCATATAATTCTATTTACTTTAAATAATTAAAACGAGCTGCAAATATAATTATTTTTATTACAACAACTAAAAAAGCCGACCCTGCACTGAGCAGAGCCGGCCATATTATCAATTCTTGCAAATAATTATTTTACAAGGCTGAAAGTAGGCATTGTGTAAGTAGGAGCAACAGAGAATGAACCGATGCTTGTTCTTCTAACACCTTTAAGAGTGATTGAAGCGCCTGAAGTGCTTACAAGTTCGAAGTTACCTGCATTGTAAGGAACCTCTGTTGAGTATAGAGATAGAGCTCCGGTTTGGAAGTTTGCAGCATATACTTCCATGCTGAATACTTCTGCGGTACGTCCGTCTGATAGTTCAACAACACCTGATTCTGAAGTCAAGTTACCAGGATAGATTGCATAAGCAATGAATTCACCGGTTACAGGGCTGTATCCGCCACTGCTCAATTCACATACAGGTAGCCAAGCGATTGAAGAACCATCTTCATTTTGACCAAGTTCCTGACCTGCTACAATGCAAAGAGCACCTTGCTCTTCAACCCATTGTGCAAGCATAGGAATTTGTTCACCAAATAGTTCATCAAGAGCTGAAAGACCATAGATAATTACTTCATTACCTGTAGCACCTTGACCATTGTAGAATTCAATAGAGATTGATTCTTGGGTAGGAGTTTCCAAATCAACTGGAGACACATAACCGTTACCAGCATCTTGCCAACCCAATGAAGATTCGAAGTGAGCTACGAAAGAACCAATGAAAGGCTCCAATGAAGGGTTCATTTCAGCACCTTCTCCACCACCGTTGTTCAAAGTTGTGAATTCTTCAGTGATAAGGTCGGTAGTGATAGTACCATCATAGTTAAGACCGAAAGCGAAAGCAACATAAGTAGCACCAGGAGTCATACCGGTAGGTTGCCAAGCATCTTCACCAACTGAACAAAGGATTTCCAAAGTTTCTTCAGGTGTCAATCCTTCAGGTTCACCAAGAGCGATAAGTTCTTCAACATAAAGTTGCATAAATTCTTCATCGCTGAATGCTGCAAGAACGTCAGGAGTAGTAACGTCGAAGTAGTAAGGAGCTTCGTTATCTGAAGGGATAGCTGTTACCAAAGCTGAAGTTTCAGTAATGTTACTGATTTCAAGAGCGATGGTCAAAGTTTCAGGATTCTCAGGATTTTCTGGATTTTCTGGATTCTCAGGATTCTCAGGATTCTCAGGATTTTCAGGATCTGGAGCAGGAGCAGGAGCTGGTTTCTCGCAAGAAACGAAAGCAAACAACATCATAGTTGCTGCCAATGTCAATAGAATTTTTTTCATTTTTTTTAATTAAATTAAAGTGATTTGAATTTTAAGCGCCAAAGATATATCCTATATTCATAATAACCAAAATGAATTACGGCATTTTAATTAACAGAGATGAGACTTCCTTACTTTACGACTACAAAAGGTGGGATTTCTAAAAAAATGCCTATATTTGGAAAAATATGTTAATATGGCAGACGAAAAGATAATTTTTTCAATGAATGGTGTAGGAAAGATTCTTCCTCACAACAACAAAGTAATTTTAAAAGATATTTATCTATCATTCTTCTACGGAGCAAAAATCGGTATCATCGGTCTCAACGGTTCCGGTAAATCCACATTGATGAAAATCATTGCCGGAATCGAGAAATCTTACCAGGGCGAAGTGGTATGGGCTCCCGGATATTCTGTAGGATACCTTGAACAGGAACCTCAGATGGATAACAACAAGACAGTTATCGAGGTGGTAAGAGAAGGTGTTCAGGAGGTTATGGATATCCTTCAGGAATATGAAGAAATCAATATGAAGTTCGCAGAACCTATGTCTGACGACGAGATGAATGCTCTTATCGAAAGACAAGGAGAACTCACAGAAAAGATCGAGCAATGCGGCGGATGGGAAATCGATTCAAAGCTTGAAAGAGCGATGGATGCACTTCAATGTCCCCCTGCAGATGCAAATGTTGCAACACTGAG
>JAZRBT010000188.1:0-4319 GCA_045635245.1 Candidatus Coprenecus sp. | reverse complement strand
TGTGCTTTTGCAACCCTCTTGGAGATTGCCTCGGGAGTGTCAGTATTCCTCTTCTCAAGTCTTGCCTGAAGTTCATCTATTGAAGGTGGTCTGACAAAAATAGAAAGGGCATTATTCCCCAGTAGTCTTTTGATGTTTACTCCCCCTTTTACGTCAATGTCAAAAAGAATCACATTTCCTTTGTCCCAGATACGTTCCATCTCAGAGCGGAGAGTTCCATAGTAAGAACCGCTATAGACTTCTTCAAATTCAATAAAGGCTCCCTTGTTGATAAGTTGCTCGAACTGCTCGGTGGTGAAGAAATAATATTCTACACCGTTCTTTTCGGAACCTCTTGGTTGTCTGGAAGTTGCAGAAATAGAAAACTCCAGGAAGGGGTATTTTTTTATTAAATGTCCTACTATAGTGCTCTTGCCGGCTCCCGATGGAGCAGAAAATATGATAACTTTTTTGTCCATTATGCAGAATTATTGTGCAAAATTACTTAAATTTGTAGAATAACGAAAACGAATTACACGATTAACTTAAAATAAGACTGATTATGGTACGTTTCAGTGAATTGGGCTTGGTGAACTCAAGAGATCTTTTTACCAAAGCTGTAGCAGGTGGATATGCAATCCCTGCATTCAATTTTAACAATATGGAACAAATGCAAGCAATTATCGCTGCTTGCGTTGAAGCAAAATCTCCAGTTATCCTACAAGTATCCAGCGGTGCGCGTAAATATGCAAACCAGACCTTGTTGAGATATATGGCACAAGGAGCTGTGGAGTATGCTAAAGAATTGGGAGCAAACATTCCTATCGTTTTGCATCTTGACCACGGAGATTCATTTGAACTTTGTAAATCTTGTATTGAGTACGGTTTCTCATCAGTGATGATTGACGGATCTCACCTTCCTTACGAAGAGAATGTCGAATTGACCAGAAGAGTGGTAGAATATGCTCATCAGTATGATGTTACTGTAGAGGGTGAATTGGGAGTTCTTGCAGGTGTTGAGGATGATGTTAAAGCTGAAACTCATACATATACCCGCCCTGAAGAGGTTGAAGATTTCGTAAAGAGAACAGGTGTTGACTCATTGGCTATCTCTATCGGAACTTCTCACGGTGCATATAAATTCAAACCCGGTCAGAAACCCGAAATCCGTTTGGATATTCTTCACGAAATCGAAAAGAGAATTCCCGGATTCCCTATCGTTCTTCACGGATCTTCATCGGTTCCTCAAGATATCGTGGCTGAAATCAACCACTATGGCGGACAATTGAAAGATTCAATCGGTATTCCTGAAGACCAACTTCGTGAAGCTGCAAAATCTGCAGTATGTAAAATCAATATTGACAGCGACGGACGTTTGGCAATGACTGCAGCTGTCAGAAAGGTGTTGGCAGAGAAACCCGCAGAGTTTGACCCTCGTAAATATTTGGGACCTGCAAGGGACAAACTTAAAGACTTGTATGTTCACAAAATCTACAATGTTTTGGGAAGTAACGACAAAATGTAAAAATTTTTGTCACAAAACCATTAGCTGAACATTAATGTAAAACGAAACTAATTTTAAAAACCATCAATATGAAAGCAAAATCAATTTTCGCAGTTATTGCGCTATGTGCAGTTGCACTTTCATCTACTTCTTGCGGTAACCAAAAACCAGTAGTGAATTCAGGTAAAACTGAAATCATCCTTCCTTTTAATGATGCAGTACACCGTTCTGATATGGAATATTTCAGAGCTACAGCATCTGGAACAAGTCCTGATATGGAAATGGCAAGACAAATTGCTGACCTTAATGCAAGAAATCAATTGGCAGCTCAAGTATCTTCAGTAGTAAAAGCTGTTACAGAAAAATATGCAAAACAACTTAACATTGCTGATAAAGTTGATTTCCAACAAAAAGTGGAAACTAACATCCGTCAAGTTGTTAACCAAACATTGAACAATGCTATCGTTAAGGATACCAAATTGTATCAGAACACTGACGGTACATATGAATTTTGGGTGAATATCGAAATGTCAAGACAACCTATAGTTGACGGAGCTATTGATACCATCACTAACGATGAAGCTTTGGCAGTAGATTTCAACCAACATCTTTTCCGCAAAGTCTTTGACGAAGAGATGGCATTGGAAATGCAAAAAGCAGCTCAAGGTAAATAATTAACCTGGCAAAATTTTATGGCCGGATCAGATATTGTGTCGGTCCGGCCTATTTTTATAAAACAATTTAAATAAAAATACCTATAATTATGAGTAGAAGAGTCCTAATCGCCATTGCACTTATTTTGACCCCTTATATTCTATGCGCCCAGAGTGCAGATGAGTTCAGAGATTTTTATCAAAAAAATCTGACTGAGTTTAAGGATGCCAGAGCAAAAGCCAATCAGGAGTTTGTGGAGTATCTTTCAAAAGCTTGGGAGGAGTTCAAAGTTTCCCGGGCAAAAGAAGATCCGGTGGGCCTTCTACCTGATGAACCTACCTATTATAATGGTAGCGTTTCCAAAGCACTTCCCCACGGTTTGCCATTAGGCTTTTTTGCAGCACCAGCTCCAAAGCCTTCTTCAATACCCGCAATAGCAGCACATTCAGCGGCAGATAGTTACATCAGAGTCGATTTTTATGGTATTCCTGAGAATATCCCATTCTCTTCAAATATGCGAGTATCTAGAATTGGAGCCAATGAGAGTGATGTCTCAAAGGGATGGAAGAAACTCAGTGATTCAGACTTCCAGGAGACAGTGGATGCTTTGGAAGTCTTAAAGGAACAGTTATCTCTTGGAGATTGGGCCATTTATACCACTATTAAGAAAATTACCGACGCAGTTTATACCGATGAGTTTATAAATGAGAGGATTCTGACACAAATGTTTCTACTGGCTCAGATGAAATACCGAGTTCGAATCGGTGCCTGCGGAGACGAGTTGATATTGCTTCTGCCATTTGATTCTCCTGTTTATCAAGTATCTTATATCAGTGATGACGGTTTTGACTACTATATCTACAGTTATTCCCGTCTTAATTCCAACAAACCTCTTTACTCTTTTGGAGAGGATTTCTCGATGTCTGACAAACCTATTTCTCTTGTCAGAGACAAAAGCCTTTCGGTGGGATACGATTTTTATCAGTTAAAGGAGTTGAAAATGTGGGAAAGTTATATGGGAGAGGCTGTGTCTGTACCTATAAATATCCCTTTGGTCCAATTTACATTGGATTATCCCCAGTCAGATTTGCTTACATATCATAAATCGGCTGTAGATGCAGAACTTAAAAAGGCTATATTTAAAGCTTTGAGATATAAAATAATTAAGGATGAGATGTCTGCCGAGCAGGCTGTCGCTTTCGTTCTTGATTTGATACAACACGGATTTGTCTATAAGACAGACTATGAAATGTTCGGAAGGGCAAAACCTCTATTCATCGAAGAGTCATTTTTCTATGGCTCAAACAATTGTAAAGACAGGGTGCTTATTTTCTCTTGGATTGTAAGAGATTTGCTCGGCCTGGATGTGGTGATGCTGACTTATCCCGGTCACGTGGCTTGTGCCGTGAATTTGGGAGAGAACATCAAAGGCGATTCCTTTAAATATAATGGAAAGAAATATGTAATGTGTGATCCTACATATATAGGTGCGCCTATTGGAGAGACAATGCCCAAATTCAAAAACACTGTCCCCACGATAGATAAACTTTAGCAACAAATAACTGACAAATTGTCTATATTTCTTGGTGGCAGTATTTTTGTTTATATTTTTGCGAGTTAATTAATAAGAGAATATGAGCAAGGAAAATATAAATCAAAACGAAGAACAAGAAGTAGAGCAAGTTGCTGAGCAGCAATCAGATAAAAATACAGAAACTAAGAAAAAGAAGAAGTCTGACAAGTCTGCACACGAGGAGGAACTCAAGCAGATGGAAGCCAGAGTGGCAGAGGTGAGTGACAAATATATCAGATTGGCTGCTGAGTTTGACAATTATCGCAGACGTACAGCAAAAGAGAGATTGGAACTTATTTCTACAGCATCGGAAGATGTCATCAAAGGGTTTCTTCCTATTTTGGATGACTGTGAGAGAGCTCTTCAGGTATTGAAACAATCTGATTCAAATGCTGCAGCGATTGAGGGTACAGAGTTGATTTACACCAAGATAATGTCATTCCTGAAATCAAAAGGTGTCTCTGTTATCGAGTCTGTTGGCAAGGAATTGGATACAGATTTTCACGAGGCAGTAGCTCAGTTTCCGGTGCAGGAATCAGATAAAAAGAATAAAATTATAGATGTTGTTCAACAAGGATATCTTTTGAATGACAAAGTTATTCGTTACGC
>JAZRBT010000187.1:0-5523 GCA_045635245.1 Candidatus Coprenecus sp. | reverse complement strand
GAGTCGTATTTGAAGAAACTCTCGTCGGAGAGATTCTGGGTGGATGCATTCAGTGAGATAACAGCTGGAGCAGATGATCTGGATGTCCTTATTGAATTTGCCAAAGAGGATTCTTCGGTGGAGTCTGATGTGGAGAGTGCTTTCGGCTCTTTGCTGGAAAAGGTTGAGGATCTGGAACTGCGAAATATGTTGGGAGAGGAGGGAGACTCTTTAGGAGCATTGTTGAAAATTAATTCCGGTGCTGGAGGAACAGAGAGTAATGACTGGTCTGCAATGCTGATGAGGATGTATGTCCGTTGGGGCGAGAGAAACAATTATAAAGTTACTGTTACCGATTTGCTGGAGGGAGATGAGGCAGGAATCAAGTCTGTTACCCTTCAGTTTGAGGGGGATTATGCTTTTGGATATTTGAAAGGAGAGAGTGGTGTACATCGTCTTGTGAGAATTTCCCCTTTTAATGCGCAAGGTAAGAGACAGACAACATTTTCATCTGTCTTTGTATATCCCCTGGTTGATGAAACTATTGAAATAGAGATAAATCCTGCCGATTTGGAGTGGGATACATATCGCTCTTCGGGTGCCGGAGGACAGAATGTCAATAAGGTGGAGACAGGAGTTCGTGTGCGACATATTCCTACAGGTATTGTGGTCGAAAATACTGAAACCCGTTCCCAATTGGATAACCGTCAGAATGCGTTGAGAATTCTTAAATCTCACCTTTATGATTTGGAACTCAAGAAGCGTCAGGAAAAGAGGGCTGAACTCGAGGGTAAGAAGAAAAAAATCGAGTGGGGTTCACAAATCAGAAGTTATGTTCTTCATCCGTACAAGATGGTCAAGGATTTGAGAACATCGTACGAAACATCTGACACACAAGGGGTGCTGGATGGCGATTTGAATCCTTTTATGAAAAAGTATCTTATGGAGGGAGAGACGGAATAGGGTTTTGCCTATTGTAGAAAATTAGTGGTACAACCCAAGTCCCGTTATACGTAAGGGGCAAGTGATAAGCATCTCATTTGAGGTGCTTTTTTATTTGTAACTGTCTTGGAGATAAAACCCTGGGGCACACTGATGATTGATTGGTGGAGTTTATCGCTATTTGTTGTGCTTGAGGGTGGTTGAAGGTTTACCCTTGGGCACGCTGACTATTAATTGGCTGAGTCTGCTGCTATTTGTTGTGCTTGGGGGTGGTTGATTGTTTACCCTTGGGCACGCTGACTATTAATTGGCTGAGTCTGCTGCTATTTGTTGTGCTTGGGGGTAGTTGAAGGTTTACCCTTGGGCACGCTGACTATTAATTGGTTGAGTCTGCTGCTATTTGTTGTGCTTGGGGGTGGTCAATGGTTTACCCTTAAGCACGCTGATGCTAAATGGGTGTAGTTTGTCGCTATTTGTTGTGCTTGTGGGTAGTAAATCTCAGAAAAGACTTTGAGGATTATCATAAATTTTTAATCTTTGTAGGGTTAAAAGCCTATTGCTCCTTTGCCTTCAGGCTATGAGGGATATAGTTGACTATGTGCGGGAATGGAAGGATATCGTCACGTTGTATCAAGTGATGGATTAATTTGCACCGAAACAGTTAGTATGTAGTTGTGCAAGGGATAGTGAGGCTTATGTCTGATTTTAATAAGAAGAGAGATATGAAGGGTAAAGATTCTATTGGTTATTTCCATATTTGTACAGACGGAAGGGTACTTCCTTGGATGTTTCAGGATGAAAGAGATTTCATAGCTGGAGTTAATCGTATAGGTATATGCTCTCTGAGGACAGGTGTAAAGGTTATAGCTTTTGTCCTGATGGATAATCACATACATTTTGTCTTGCAGGGGACAATGCCTCAGTGTAAGGTATTCATAACGTTATATAAGCAACTGACAGGTACCTGGATTCATATCCGATATGGTCTGAATGATTTTTTAAAGCTACTTCCGACAAATATAATGTTGCTGGATACGGAAGAAAGGCTTCTCAACACTATCGCATATATTGATAGGAATCCTGTTGTCGCGGGATATCGATATCTGGCAACAGAGTATCCGTGGGGGTCTGCACGATATCTCTTCAAGAGCTCTCGGGAAGAAAAAGACGTCAAACCATTATCGATGCTATCTTGTCGAAGTCTGAGATCTATGTTGAGAACGCGAGTTGTCCTGCCCGGCCACTGGCGAATAGATAGCAAGGGTATGCTTTGTCCGGACTCCTTTATAGATGCTTCGGTAATTGAATCATATTTCAAGACGCCTGTCAGATATTCATACTTCTTGTCTAAGAAATTGGAAGGTATTGTTGAACAGGAACTTGAGTCATCACAAAGGGCGTTTATCCCGGACATTGAGTTACGAGCTATAGTCAGAAAGATGATCTCTGAAGAGTTTGGTAAAGATAGTATAGTGGAGCTGGATGTCAACGCAAGATTGGCAATTGCAAGAAAACTCAGGTATAGTTATGCTTCCACAATAAAGCAGATTTCTAGAATGGTACATCTTGATATGGGGGCTTTGGAAGGTTTTATATAGTCTCTAAACCCCTAAGCATATGATTATGGCATTGAAGTCGTGTGGCTATGCTATGTGTGCTTGCGGATGCATTAGTTTGTACCCCTAAGCGCACATATTGGTTGTATGTTAACGGAGATGATATTTGCTGTGCTTACGGGTTTCGGTTAGTGTGTGATTGCGAGGTGAGGATGTCTGATGGAGGATTTCTGGTGTGCTTAAGGGTTTCAGCTAATGTGTTCTGTAAGGCGAGGATGTCTGGTGTGGCGTTTGCGCTCAAGAGGTAATTGTTGATGATCTGAGACTATCGGTTGTGTTTTCTCGAAGATATTTCATATATTTGCTTGGTTTAAGACAATAGAATCGGGTATGGTTATGAAAGAAGTTAATCCCAAGGAGACGACAAGGGCATACGCATTTGAAATGTGGATGAATGCTCCTATGCCGATGGTGACTTTCCTTAGGACTCTGAATGTATCTCGTCTTGTCAGACTCAGTAGGAAGAATGGCTTGAAATTCAATATGTTGATGGGGTATTGCATCGGTAAGGCGGCGAGCTCGATCAAGGAATTCTATATGTTGCCTGTCGTGGACAAGTTGATGCAGTATGATTCAATTGCGGTAAATACGATTGTGGCGAACTGTGAGGGTGAGGTGAGTTCCTGTGATGTGCCATTCTCAGCTGACCTTAAGAAATTCAACGAGGATTATCTCAGGCTGACAAAAGAGGTTGCTGCAACCTGTCAAAATCACGACCTTGTGGAAAGTATGGTCATCGGTACCTCGGCAATGGCGCAGTATGATATTGATGGAGCAGTGGGAATGTACGCCGGTATCTTCAACAATCCTTTCATAATCTGGGGTAAGTACAGAAAAGGCTTCTTTAAGACGACTCTGGCAGTGTCATTCCAGTTTCATCACACGCAGATGGATGGCGCCCACGCAGCCAGATTTCTGGATGGGATCCAAAATGAAATCAATAATCTGAAAATATAGTTCACAAGAAGATTAACAATACAAATATTTCGAACGATGTTTAAATATGCACCTATGTTTCAGCTTGGCGAGGACAAGACTGAATATTACAAAATCCCTGGTTCAGAGCAATATGTAAGCACTTCTGAATTTGAGGGACACCAGATTCTAAAAGTTGCAAAAGAGGGTCTTACAGTGATGTCAAATACTGCATTCCGAGATGTTTCATTTATGCTTCGTCCAGAGCATAACGAGATGGTGGCAAAAATTCTCCACGATCCCGAAGCTTCGGAAAATGACAAATATGTAGCTCTTACTTTCCTTCGCAATGCGGAAGTGGCTTGCAAAGGCAAACTTCCTTTCTGTCAGGATACCGGAACAGCAATCATTCATGGTGAGAAAGGTCAGCAAGTATGGACCGGATATTGCGATGAAGAGGCTCTCTCTTTGGGAGTTTACAAAACTTACACAGAAGAGAATCTCCGTTATTCTCAAAATGCACCTCTTACAATGTATGATGAGGTCAATACAAAATGCAATCTTCCTGCCCAAATCGACATAGAGGCTACTCACGGCGATGAGTATCATTTCCTTTGTGTGACCAAAGGTGGTGGCTCTGCAAACAAGACATATTTGTATCAGGAGACAAAAGCAATTTTGAATCCCAAGACTCTTGTACCTTTCCTTGTAGAGAAGATGAAATCTCTTGGTACAGCAGCCTGTCCTCCTTATCATATTGCATTTGTTATCGGTGGTACTTCTGCTGAAAAGAATCTTTTGACAGTTAAGCTTGCTTCGACAAAATTCTATGACAATTTGCCTACTACAGGAGATGAAACAGGTCGTGCTTTCCGCGATATCGAACTCGAAAAACTTGTTATGGAAGAGACTTATAAAATCGGTCTTGGTGCTCAGTTCGGTGGTAAGTATTTTGCTCACGATGTGCGCATTATCCGTCTTCCACGTCACGGTGCGTCTTGTCCTGTAGGACTTGGAGTAAGCTGCTCTGCTGACCGTAACATCAAAGCGAAAATCAATAAAGACGGTATCTGGATTGAGAAACTTGATGACAATCCTGCACGTCTGATTCCAGAGGAACTTCGTCAGGCAGGAGAAGGTGAGGCTGTGAAAATCGACCTTGACCAACCAATGACAAATATCCTTGCAGAACTTTCAAAATATCCTGTTTCTACCCGCTTGAGCCTCAATGGTACAATCATCGTGGGTCGTGACATTGCTCACGCCAAAATTAAAGAGCGTCTCGATGCAGGAGAGCCAATGCCCCAATATTTGAAGGACCATCCTATTTATTATGCCGGTCCTGCCAAAACACCAGAAGGAATGCCTTGCGGTTCAATGGGCCCCACAACAGCAGGTCGTATGGACTCATACGTTGACCTGTTCCAAAGCCACGGCGGAAGTATGATTATGTTGGCAAAAGGCAACAGAAGCCAACAGGTTACCGATGCTTGCCAAAAATATGGTGGATTCTATCTTGGTTCAATTGGTGGTCCTGCAGCAATTCTTGCTCAAAACAATATCAAGAGCATTGAATGTGTTGAATATCCTGAACTTGGTATGGAGGCAATCTGGAAAATCAGAGTAGAAGATTTCCCCGCATTCATCCTTGTTGATGATAAAGGAAATGACTTCTTTAAAACCGCTATCAAATAACTATTCTAACAGGTTTATACTTTCTGAACTTGTTATAAGATAACCCTTTAAGTCGCTGCGTTTAGAAATAAATTCAGCGGCTTTTTCTTTGCCTGCTACCATACAGAAAGTGGCATAGGCATCGGCATACGCCCCGGCATATTTCCTGGCAGAAGAGATCACTGTGGCACTTAGTAAGTTGTGATCTACCGGATAGCCGGTGTGAGGGTTGATGGAGTGGGCATATTTTTTCCCATCCACGATGTAAAATTTTCGATAATTTCCTGAGGTTACGATACTTGCATTCTTGATAGGAACTATCTTCTCGATACTTTCTCCCGCTATCTGTGACCCGTCGCGAGGGGTGTCAATCCCTATTCTCCAAGGTTTGCCCGAA
>JAZRBT010000186.1:0-2968 GCA_045635245.1 Candidatus Coprenecus sp. | reverse complement strand
CAGGCAATATTGGCAGCACCAAACTTAAAACCAGAAAGCATTTGGGTTCGTCTTACTAAGTATATTGGTAATACCAATGGCCTGGAGGTTTTCACCGGGAGGCTTTTAAATGCCCCATTTGATTCAAGCTTTGGAGTTTCTTATGGAGATGAGGTATTTGTAGCGGTAGCTGAGGAGAATAATAACAAAGTTTGTTTTGTGATTCCAAAACATTAAATTAATTAACGAACCTATTCGGAAACGATGGGTTCGTTTTTTTCTCTTAAAAACAAAAAAATAGAGGTGAGATGTGAAATCTACCTCTATTTCATATTGAATGCCAACCATTTGGCACCATAACTATCAAGTGAGAATTTGGTGCCATATTCATTTTCGACAAAGCGATCCTTGACTTGATACCAGCCGCGCAGGTACTCGCGCATTTCTGGGTCTGTGGAAATGGGTTCCACCCACACTTGAGTCTGGGAGCATACCTCAGACTGAGTCAGCGCATCTGATTGCGGAATAGCGCCCTCAGCAAACCGTGGTGCAATGTCTCGGATTTCTCCTGCAGCATCAAACGGGATACGTTCTCCGGTCGCAGCAATGAACTCCTGTGCAGATGAGCTGATCAGGAGCCAACCGTATTTATCTGACCATACCGGCTTGCCGTTTGAAACACGAAGCTGATCATAGGGCAGTGGGAGAGTGGTCTCTATTTCCTGGCTATCTCCCCTTCCGAGAAGATAGTCTGTAGTGACACCGTAGAGTTCTGCCATCTTTGCAAGATTATCGATCGTCGGCGATTTGCGCCCGGCTTCCCAAGAACTGAGTGTAGGTTGAGAGACGCCCAGCATCTTCGCAGCTACGGTCAGCTTTAAGTTATTCTTTTTTCTGGCCTCCCTGAATTGCTTTGACATCTACTCACCACCTTTTTGAAATTCTTTTCCTTATTCTTCAGACTGAGATTTAATATACTTGCCGGTCTTCACACGAGCATCTGCAGGTTTCACTGCATCAGCCGGAATGAGCCATGTGTTTCCGACCTTCTTGACCCCGGGGATACGTCCCTCGGAGCAAAGGATCGCAACACGCCGATGTGACAGATTCCATTTTTCGCCGGCTTCAATTGTTGAGATGTAATCCACTGCAAATACTCCTTTCATTGTTCACTATTAAATATTATATTCATTTAGAGGAATAATATCAAGTCCTTTTCGTGAATTCACTATCTGGTTCACTCTGATTTGTTGTCTCAGACTGGGTTAAATATAATGCTAATTATGTTTAAGTGCTGATATCAATTGCTTTTCGAACGGTCTTTGAGTTAAACATAATTAACAACGTTTTCCACAGAACTCAGTTAAACATAATATTTTTGTTGTATCCGGTGCCCCCTGCTCGTGTAATAGAAGTAGGAGGCGATACTAATATGAAAGAATTCTACGAGTACCTGCGCAGTATCGGTAAGTCTGAAAACACAGCGAAGAATTACTGTGACAAGGTACGAATTTATAATCAGTGGTGTGTGGACAGCTTCGGCACCATCCCCCTCACACTGTTCCGAGCAAACGTGCTCGATTACATTTCCTATATGAGGAACATCAAAAGCTACCATCCCAAATCAGTCAATAACCACCTCTCTTCCCTGCGGGCATATAATGAGTTTCTGATCAGCTCCGGCTGTCAGACCGAAATGGCTATCCTGAAGAATGATTTTATGAAGGTGCAGGTTCAGTATGCCAACCCGTGTACGGTCGAGCAGAAGGATGT
Source organism: Candidatus Coprenecus sp. (assembly GCA_045635245.1). Classification (GTDB taxonomy): domain Bacteria; phylum Bacteroidota; class Bacteroidia; order Bacteroidales; family UBA932; genus Coprenecus. The sequence goes on along the minus strand of JAZRBT010000186.1, from coordinate 1,216 downwards.
GGAAGCATTCCGCCAAAGACTTCTTGAAGGTGGTAGCAAACGTGACTTCGCAATTGTGACCCTGTACACCTACACCGGTATACGTCGGTCTGAGTGTGTTAATCTCAAACTGGAGCACGTGGACTTGGTTGCCAAAGAGATCTACATTGTTGGTAAAGGCAATAAGTACCGTACCGTATACCTGAATGACAAGACGGTACACGCAATCCGCGAATACCTTAAAGTTCGCGACTCTGAGAGCTCGTATCTCTTTGTGAGCCGTCAGTCTGACAGAATGGCAGCGTCCAGGATCAACCAGATATTCAATCAGTATTCTAATATTATCACGCCGAAGATGCTGCGCCATTATTTCTGTAGCCACGCTCTCGATACCGGTGAGTACCGTATTCACGAGGTTGCAAATCAAGCCGGACACAGTAACGTGCAAACTACACTCATCTACAGTAATCCTTCAGCTCGGCAGATGAAGGAAAAAGCAAATAAACTATGAGAAGGGTTATTAGTGTCATACTGGCTCTGAGTTTCTTCTTTATTGCGGTCTTCGCCGGATATCATCTCATCCGGGAGCACAGAGAGAGGCAGGAAAGTGCCGATTCCTATTCTGACCTTGAGGAGCTCATCTCTTTTCCCGAGGTCCCTCCTTCTGAAGATACCGCTGAGACAGATTCAACTGAGTCTGGAGAAACAGAACCGGTACCTGCAGGGCAAGAAGTAGATTTCACAGAACTGACTTCAATAAACGGTGATTGTGTCGCTTGGATTTACATCGAAGGCACAGCGGTTAATTATCCCGTCGTTCAGGGCACCGATAACAGCTATTATCTCAAGCACCTCTTTAACGGTAAGTGGAACAGTGCGGGATGCATCTTCCTTGATTCCAGGGTGAGCGAAGATATATCAGACCGACATAGTATTATCTATGGTCATCATATGAAAGATGGAACGATGTTCTCGGGACTGACTAAGTATAAAAAGCAATCATACTACGAGGAGCACCCGGAAGGATTGCTTATCACTCCGGATTGCACTTACCGGATAGAATTCTTCGCAGGTTACGTAGCTAGTGTTGAGGATCCATCCTGGAAGATAGAATTTGAGTCTGACGCGGACTTTGAATTGTGGATAAAGGAAGCACAGAAGAGGTCGTGGTTTACAAGCCTCCTTTCTCCCGCAGTCACCGACAGGATTCTTACGTTATCCACCTGCAGCTATGAAT
>JAZRBT010000185.1:0-3117 GCA_045635245.1 Candidatus Coprenecus sp. | reverse complement strand
GTATATTCTTCGATGGTAAAAGTTTTGGTCTCCCAAGACTCATAACGGCGATATCCTGTTTCAGTATCACAAGAATGGATTGCAAAAAGACGATAGTGTTCTGCAACTTCGGGAGCCAAAGTCTCGATAGCTCTCTCCCAACTGTCAATAGGGTTGTAAGCTGTAGTGTTCCAAGCATAATCGGCCACACTGTAAAGAGCTAGTTTTGAAGCCTGTCCGTGTTCCATTGGATTACTTACGATTCCGCGGGACTTCTCCTCATCCATTTCATTTGAAAGACCATACACAGGGCCCTGCATAATAATGTGACGGGCATAGTCAGTAACAGGGAAATTCCACCAGAATAGCGCAGGACGCTTGATTCTCGAACCAACCCAATCCATAGTACTGATAGTGTAGTCGCTGCACACAGCATCTCCTGTCCAGAAAACATCCACCGAAGGATCCAGATTTTCTCCATAACGGACAAGACTTCCTCTCTCGGTAGGGTTAGCCCACAAACGGGTATAATCGGTAGGACAAACAATCATAGGCTCGACATCCCCTTTCACCTTTACAAACTCTTCATTGAGTCTGTTCATCAAATCGGTTTGCTTGATAGGGTGTGTACCCTCTCCTGAAATATCATCAAAGTGTATCGCAAAAGCTCTGACTCCCAACTGATACATTGACTCAAATTTATTCAGAAGGTTCTGGTAATCTTCTTCATTCCATTTAATATCCTGACCGGGATGGATAGCCCATACAAAGTGTACACGATTCTGATTACAAGCCTCCACCAACTCTTTTATATTCTGAGCCTGCTCCTGAGGATAATTCTCACGCCAGTAAGGAGAACTGTGGTAAGGGTCATCCTTTGGACCATAGATATAATAATTCATCTTATACTGACCATAGAAGTCAATCAGCGACAAACGTACCTGATGCGACCAGGGAGTACCATAAAATCCCTCAACCACTCCGCGATACTTCAAATCGGGCCAGTCCTTGATATATACACTCGGCAAAGTTCCATCAGCAGAAACCTCCGAAAGAAAAATCTGCTCAAGTGTTCTGATTCCGTAATATGCACCCAACTCGTCATAAGCCATAATAGAAATCATCTCCTCATTTATTTCCAGAGTATATGCTCCCGATTTTTGAGGCAATCCCTCTTTCTTTGCTTCCTTTTTGCCATAAACAATTTTCAATGGAACACCATCTTTTGAAATTTTAAGGAAATCAATATCCTGAGCAAACTGTGCAGCCTTTTTGGTCAATTTGACGCCAAAAGTAATGTCGAGACAATTATCTCTGAGACTTTTCATCTGCTCAAACATAGCTTTCATATCCTGCTCAGAACGGGGACCATTGCCGCCAGGTCCAAAACCTTGTCCACCGCCCATTGGAGGCATTCCGAAACCACCTTGAGGAGGAACCCCACCCTGCGCAGGAGGGAAATTGCCACCAGGGAAACCACCCGGAAATCCTCCCGAAGCTTTACGTTCCTCAAACATTTTCCTCATTTCATAGTCTGAACGGCTGAAATAATACTCCTGGGGTGTAGGATTAATGACAATACCGTGATGGTCGATTTTATGTCCCAACATTTCTCCCAAATTTTGGGATTCACCACGTTGAGATGAAAGATCCTGTCCGATTAATAAGGATGCAGTACAAAGAAGAACTACTGCAAAGGCCAAAGTACGAAGAATTTTGGTCATAATATCTGTTTGTTATTGGTTTAATTTTTAATAAGACAAAGATAGCAAGAAGTTCATAACAAAAAAATGACCAATGAGTCCGGTAAAAGACCCTTGGCCACTTTTTCTTTCAGGACAAACGACCTGCTACCACACGTTAAGAGGACGGCCAGCCATAAGTGAACGAGCCTGATTCTTAACTTTTTCGATAACTGCTTCGTTGTCGATATTGCTTAGAACTTCGTCAACAAGGTCAACGATAGTTTCCATATCTTTCTCAACAAGACCACGAGAAGTAACTGCAGGAGTACCTACGCGGATACCTGAAGTTGTGAAAGGTGTACGGCTGTCGAAAGGAACCATATTCTTGTTAAGGGTGATATCAGCTCTAACAAGGGTCTTTTCAGCCAATTTACCTGTCAATTCAGGGAATTTAGAACGAAGGTCGATAAGCATCACGTGGTTATCTGTACCGTCAGAAACGATCTTGTAGCCTCTGTCCATAAATGCTTTTGCCATAGCTGCAGCGTTTTTCTTAACTTGAAGCTGATACTCTTTGAATTCAGGTTGAAGAGCTTCATAGAAAGCAACTGCTTTAGCAGCGATACAATGTTCAAGTGGACCACCTTGGATACCAGGGAACACTGCTGAATTGATGATAGCAGACATTTTTTTGATTTCTCCTTTAGGAGTTTTCAATCCCCAAGGATTATCGAAGTCTTTACCAATCAAGATGATACCTCCACGAGGTCCACGAAGTGTCTTGTGAGTGGTAGAGGTAACGATATGAGCATATTTAACAGGGTTTTCAAGAAGACCTGCTGCGATAAGACCTGCAGGGTGAGCCATATCTACCATAAAGATAGCGCCAACTTTGTCAGCAATTTCTCTCATTCTCTTCCAATCCCATTCACGAGAGTAAGCAGAAGCACCACCTACGATAAGTTTTGGACGGCACTCAAGAGCCTTTTGTTCCATTTGGTCATAATCTACCAAACCGGTCTCTTCGTTAAGAGTATATGCAACAGGATTGTAAACCATACCTGACATATTCACAGGAGAACCGTGTGTAAGGTGACCACCGTGAGCCAAGTCCAATCCCATAAATGTATCACCGGGTTTTAGACAAGCCATAAATACTGCCATATTGGCTTGAGCACCTGAGTGAGGCTGTACGTTTGCATATTCAGCACCGTAAAGTTCTTTGATTCTGTCGATAGCAAGTTGTTCTACTTGGTCAACTACCTCACAACCGCCATAATAACGAGCATTAGGATAACCTTCTGCATATTTATTTGTCAAACAAGAACCCAAAGCTTCCATTACGTTGTCACTTACAAAGTTCTCAGAAGCGATAAGTTCAATACCGTGTAACTGTCTGTTTTCCTCTTTTTTAATGAAGTCGGATCGTAGCCATGTCGTTCTGTGAGCCAAG
>JAZRBT010000184.1:0-8201 GCA_045635245.1 Candidatus Coprenecus sp. | reverse complement strand
TACTCCCGTAAGAGCCTGGATTCACGAAAATCCCATCAATTACCAGTCTTACGCTACAATTTCACCTGTGGCTCAGCCAAATGATCCTCTCGGATATCAAATCAAGCATAATCTTGAACCCGTACAACCACGCTATATCACTTATACCATCAAAACCAATTTGGCTGCGCTTGGAATGTTGATTGCAAATATCGGGGGAGAAATCAAATACGGTCAGTTTTCGTTCAATTTGCCAATTATGTTTTCGGCTATTGACTATTTTGCGGCTGACACAAAATTCAGAGTATTGTCTTTCCAACCTGAAATCAGATGGTGGATTCCTAAAACAAACGGTTTGTTTATAGGTGCTCACTTCGGTATGGGTTGGTACAATATCGCTGCCAATGGTAACTGGAGATATCAGGACCACAATGGAGATTGTCCTTCAATCGGTGGTGGTTTGGGACTCGGTTACAAACTTCCTATAGCATTGGACGGCCGATTGGGTCTTGAATTTGAACTTGGAGCCGGAGTGTATAAAGTGAAATACGATACATTCTACAATGAGTCAAATGGTCCATTGGCAAATACCACAGAGAAAATTTATATCGGTTTGGATAATGTATCCATCTCGCTTACATACGATTTCAGAGTACTAAAGAAGGCTAAAAGATAGAAATGAAATATATATATAACATATTATTGATTGCATTGGTATCTCTTTCGGTGAGTTCGTGCTATGTCCACCAATTCCCAAAGGAAGGTACCCCTGCAGAGGTTAATATCCAATTGTACTACGATACAGATTTGCCACCATTCCTGACCCTGGATGTGGACAGTATGTTTACCAAATCATCTTCGGAAAGAGACTTGAGATATATCTTGAGATTCCACCGTCGCCTTTCAGACGGTACTTATGCCAGAGATGCTGAGTACAGTTATACCTTCACCAAGGATGACGTGACAGACCTTAATCATAATGTCACAATGTATGTTCCTGAAGGTGATTACAGATTGTTGGTTTGGAGTGACTATGTAAATCAAGGTTCGGAAGACCATCTATATTATAATACTGATAACTTCACCGATATTATAATGCAGACCAACCCTTATACAGGTAATGAGGACAGTAAGGATGCATTTACCGGTTCTATTGACATACAGGTGGTTCGTTATGGTTCGCACGAAGAACCTGTCAAGGCTGTTGTAAATATGAGAAGACCTTTGGCGAAGTTCGTATTTATCACCACAGACCTCGATGATTTCATAACCAAGATGATTGAGTTGAATGAGGCGAATGGTGAACCATTGGATCAAACAATCGATATCGAAGCATACGATGTGATTTTCTTCTACAAGAGTTTCGTTCCTACTGAGTTCAATATGTTTACCGATAAGCCTATCGATGCCAAGACAGGACTTAGATTCAACTCAAAACTTGAGAGAATCAGTGACACTGAAGCTGAAATGGGATTTGACTACATTTTGGTTAACGGAACAGAGTCTTCAATCATCGTTGCGGTAGGTCTGTTTGATAAAGATGGAAACCAGTTGTCAATGACTACCGACATCGAAGTTCCTATCGTACGAAGCAAATTGACTACAGTAAGAGGTAGTTTCTTGATGCAGGAAGCAGGCGGGGGTGTTTATGTCGACTCTTCTTACGATGGTGAGAATAACATCTTTATCCCTTAATTTTAAAACAATATGAAAAAGATAATATCAGTAGTAATATCTTCTTTATTGCTTCTTTCTCTATTCAGTTGTTCGGAGAAAGAACGTGCTGAAAATTACCAGTTGACTGTCAATACTGTAATTGAGGATTTGGAGATTGATGTAAAATCCGGACAACTTTCAGGAACATATGAATTATATGTCGGCATCTTCCAGAATAATGGACAATTGGCTAAAGTTGGCCCTATTGAAGTTAAAGATGACGGACGTGCAAACGCAGTAATTTCATTGGTGGCAGATCAGACATACGATTTGGTTTTTTGGGCGCAAGGTGCTAGAGCTGCTTATAATATTGATGATCTTTCTGCAATAACTATTCCCACTACATTGCCCTCAGGTACTGAGTCAACATTGACTTTGTTGGCAGCAAAACAGAATGATGCTTTTTGTGCAGTACTTAAAGGAGTTAATTTCAGCGGTTCTATTACAAAAGAAGTTCGATTGCAAAGGGTTGGGGGTGTGTTGAATATTCTTCACTCAGTAGAATTGTCTCATGGAGCAATAAACTCAACAACAGTTGAATATAAATCTTATACTAAGTTCAATCCATTAGCGGAATCTGCGACTGATAAATTCTCAGAAGAAGAGGTATTAACACAAACTATAATCTTTCCCTCTTCTAAAGATTTTGTAGAGAAGGAAACCATTAACCAAACAACTTGTACAGTTTTGGCAAGAAGCTATTTCTTTACCCCTGAAAAGAAATATAGAGATGTGAAGATTACTACTATAAAGAACGATAATACTCCTAAAGAAACAACTTTGACTTCTGTTCCTTTTGAGAAAAACAAGAGAACAAATATTCTTGGAAATTTCATTTAGGACAGAGTACAGAATAACTAGTTCATAAGAACATTTGTTAAACCTTAAAGAATATATCCGGAGAACCTCTCTGGTTATATTCTTTTTAACTATTAAGATATGCGAAATTATATTCGTCCCTTTTTGTTGGTTTTTGTTGCCTTTTTGATTTGTGCCGCAACATCGTGTCAGCGTGATTCCCTAGGAATTTCTTCTGCCGAAGAAGGTTATCTTGAGTTTAACATTAGGACTGAGGATCATATTGATACCAAGGCTATAAGTGATGGTACAATGGTTGATGTATTGTATTATGCAGTATATAAGAATGGTGAGGAACTTACAGATTTGAGACCATCTTCTCCTGTAGTCAGGGGTGAGGATGGAAGATTTGTTTTCAAAATCAAACTTGTAAAGGGACTCAGTTATCAAGTGGCATTTTGGGCTCAATCGTCAAGTTGTACTGCTTATGACTTGACAGATTTCGAAGCAATGACCATTTCGTATGATGGAATTGCAAATGATGAGACCCGCGATGCTTTCTTCAAAACCGAAGATGTGATGTTAACAAGCAACACTCAGGTTACAGAAGTGGTGTTAAGGAGACCTTTTGCTCAAATCAATTTTGCAGCAGTAGATTATAAGGTAGTAACTCCACTCCTTGATGAAAGGGGCTTTACATCTACTATCAGATTGCAAGGTGTACCAAATGTTTTGAATTTGTTGACGGGTGAGACTTCAGGCAGTGTCGATGTGGAGTATGATTTCAGTGCAGCACCTTCTGGAGAGAATAACTATTTCGATAATCAGCGACTTTTGAGATATGTTTCTATGAATTATATCCTTGCTGAGAAAGAAAAACGAGTTTATACCCAAGAACCTCTCGTAGGTATATTTAAATATGGTAATGTGGTGTTGGAAATTCCTATCCACAACTTGCCGGTTCAGAGAAACTATAGAACCAATATTCTTGGATATTTGTTCTCTGCAGATATCTCATTCACAATCGATCTTAATGAGATTTTCGATAATGAAACCAATCGTAAGCATCCAATTCAATAATTAAAAATATGAAAAGAGTCTATTTATTTTTAGTGATGATGGCTTCAATGCTATTTATCACCTCTTGTCAGCAAACTTTGGAGAATCCCTCTTTTGCTGATGGTGAAGTTACCTTTACAGTAACTCTTCCTTCATCGCTCCAGACTAAAGCTATCAGCGATGGTCTTTCTGCAACTGAATTGACCTATGCAGTGTACAATGTTCCTGCTGCAGGCGAAACAGCTACAGAGTACACTCAATTGCGCGGAACAGCTACTTTCCCTGCGGGAAGTCTTACAACAACTGTGACCGTTAAATTTGTAAAAGGAAATCATTATCAAATGGTTTTCTGGGCTCAGTCTCCTCAGGCTGCTGATAACGGAGTATACAATATCTCAGATTTGAGAGCGGTTAAGGTGAATTATAACAACGCCAAGAGCAATGATGAGTATCGCGATGCATTCTATGCATACGTAGAACCTTTCCAAGTGACTCAATCATTCTCTCACGATGTGACTTTGCGTCGTCCTTTTGCCCAAATCAACTTTGGTACAGCAGATTTGGAATATGCAGCATCAGCTGGTTTTGATTTGGCTACCACTCAATCAAAAGTATTGATTGAATCTCAAGTTGCAACTACTTTGAATACTTTTGATGGTAGTGTTTCTGATCCTGTAGAACAAGTTGTTTTTGATTATGCAAATATTCCTGCTGAGAAAATCCAGAACCTTCACGGTACAGGCGATTTGGAATATGAAGGCAAAACATACGATTTCATTGCTACAAACTATATTCTTGTAAACGATGAGTCAACAGGTGCTGATAAAGATTTGTTGAACTCTTTGACTTTGACTTTCAAGACTGTAGAAGGCGAATCATCACTTTCAGCAGTGAATGTTCCTGTTCAAAGAAATTACAGAACAAACTTGTTGGGTGACCTTCTTACTACTGATGGTCAATTCATTGTAACCATTGATCCTATTTACAATGAGCCTGATTATATGGTGGATGTATGGAATGGTACTTCTATTGAAGAGCCTGCTTTGACAGCTGACGGTTATATTATTACTTCTCCTGAAGAGTTGGCTTGGTTCCAGGAAAATCCTATCAATGGCAATATTCTTATTGCTGCTGACCTTGATTTCAACGGATATGAACTGAAATCTTTGAAATACTTCAATGGTGAGAAACCTATTATTGTAGAAGGTCTTCCTGTTTCTAAGAGCGATACAAGAAATCCTGTTATCCGCAACTTCAAAGGTGAAAATGGTTTGTTTGCTTCAGCAACAGCTGATATTAAGAATGTCGATTTCGAAAATGTGACAATTACTGCTGAATCTTCATTTGTTGGTGTTGTTTGCGGTAATTTGTATGGTGATATCGAGAATGTAAATGTTCGCAATTCATCTATCGTTGCAAATGAAAACAAGACAATTATCCGTGTTGGTGGTCTTGTTGGTATCCACAATGGTGGTGATGCAATAGGATGTTCTATTGACAATGTATCAATCAGCGGTGTTTACCACAATGCTGGTGGTATTTCAGGTACTGTAAATGAAACAAATAATCGTTCATACGTTGATTGTCACGCATATAACTCAAATATTTCTATCCGTTGCACTGAAGGTGCCGGTGTAAATATGGTAGGTGCTATCAGTGGTAATGCCAATGGTGTTCAGTTGATTTTGAAAGGTTGTTCATTCGATGAGCAAACTGTTCCTCAAGTTTTGGTAGGTGCAGGAAACTGGTCAGATGCTGATGCTCCTGTATTTGGTGTTTCACCTCTATCTATCGAGTTGGAAGATGTTCTTGCAACTGAGGTTCAAATCAATGTTACCGGTAATGTCGTTTGGACAGCTGTTTGTGATGAGCTTCTTGATGAGCCTGTTACTGCTGAAGGAGAAAGAGTTGTTACTCTTGCAATTCCAGAAAATACATTGGAAGAAGAAGTTGAATACGTTGTGGTATTCTCTACTGAAGCCGCTGTAGAAACAAAAGAGTATTCAGTAGTTATTTCCCAACCTGCAGTCAAACCTGCTATTACCAATATCGCTGATGTAGAATTGAATGAAACATATACACTTCAAGGTATTGTTTCTGCTATTAATGTAAGAGGTTTTATTCTTAGCGATGAGAGCGGTTCAATCCTATACTACAATGCTGATTATGATGGAGCTTATCAAATCGGTCAGGAACTTACAATCACCGGAAAAGTTGGTATGTATAATAAAGGTTTCCAACTTGATAATACAGCTGAAATCGTTGAAGGAGAAGTGGTTGGTATGACTTATCCAACTCCTGTTGTAGCTGATGCAGCGTTTATCGATGCATTTGTTGCAGAAACTGCAAACAGAACAGCTGAATATGTTGAAGTGACCGGAAAATTGGTGATCGATGGTGGTTACTATAATTTGGTTGTAGATGGAACTTCTAATCAAGGTAGCTTCTATTTCCTAAATGCAGAACTTAAGAACCAAATAGCTGAAGCAAATGGTGCTAAAGTTAAAGTTCTCGGTTATGCTATCACAGTATCGGGTACAATATATATGAACTTGGTAGCTGTATCTATTGAAATTCTTGAAATGCCTGAGCCTGAGGAACCTGAAAATCCTGAACAACCTCTTGCCGGATTTTCAAGCAATGTAAATATTACCTCAACAGATTCAGGCGGATCAAAATATTATACTGAAAAGGCAACTGTTAACGGAGAAAAAGAGATTAATGTCCTAAAACTTGGAACAAGTTCTGCGATTGGTAAATATACCACAAAACCTCTTCCATTGACTGGTGATATGACCTTGTCAATGTATGCTGTTGGTTGGAATGGTAAGAATAGCAAACTTACAGTGACTATAAATAATGGTGGTACAATTAATGGTGCAACATCTGTCACAATTCAACCTAAAGCCAATACAGGTGCTGCCAATAATTCACCTTACACAATTACAGTAACTGATTCTGATTACTATACATTTGATTTGGAAGGAGTTACAGAATCTACAACTTTAACCTTCTCAACTGTATCAGGTGCTACACGTGTTATTCTATTTGGTGTGAATGTAACAGCTGTAGAAGATGAAGGCTTTGTAGAAGATCCTAAATATGCTGACTTCGCTGTAGCACAATTCGAATCATTCAGTGTATATAGCGACACATACAAATCTTATATTTTTGTATTGGATGGCAAAAGTCACCTTGTAGAATTGGGCTGTCCTGCAACTGAAGGCCCTGCCCCTGCAGGTGATTACACATTTGATGGTGGTTCATACAGCATCAAATCTGATTCAGGTATGTATGAAGGATGGTCAATTATAAACTACAAATCCGGTACAATTCATATTGAAGAGGCCGGTGACGGTAATTGGTTCATCGCAGTAGATGTTGTCGATTACAATGGTAATGTACATCAATATAAATATTTAGGTGCTATCTAAGATTATTAATAGAGAGTAACTCTTAATATCGATAAGCCCCATTCTGTTTTTGCGGAATGGGGCTTTTATCTTATCTTTGTTTCATATTTTTAAGGTATGATTTTATTTCAATGTGATTATAATGAGGGTGCTCATCCTCAGATTATTGAACGACTTGTTCAGACCAATCTGGAGCAGACTCCGGGTTATGGAGAGGATATTTATTGTCAAAGGGCGAAAGCTTTGATCAGGCAGGCCTGTGGTACTGCTGATGCAGATATCCATTTTATGGTAGGTGGTACTCAGACTAATGCTACTGTTATTTCCTCAATACTAAGACCCTATCAAGGGGTAATCAGTGCAGATACGGGGCATATCAATGTTCACGAGACAGGGGCGATTGAACATTCCGGACATAAAGTTTTGGCTGTAAAAGGGGAGAATGGTCAGTTGACGGCTCAGATGATTGAGAATGTTATGGCTGAGCATCTTGAGGAAGATGGTCCGGAACATACTGTGCAGCCTGGGATGGTCTATATCTCTTTTCCTACAGAGGTGGGTTCCATATATTCTAAAAAGTCTTTGATGGAGATAAGAGAGGTTTGCGACAAATATTCTCTTCCTTTGTTTATTGACGGAGCCCGATTGGGGTATGGTTTGACCTCTTTGCAATGTGATGTCTCTCTTAAAGAATTGGCATCCCTGGCTGATGTTTTTTATATCGGTGGAACAAAGCAGGGTGCATTGTTTGGAGAGGCTGTTGTGATTTGCAATGAATCTCTGAAAAAGGATTTCAGATACCATATTAAGCAAAATGGTGGAATGTTGGCAAAGGGAAGGTTGCTCGGACTTCAGTTTGAAACACTTTTTACAGATGACCTATATTTCAAAATTGCAGCTCACGCAAATGTTCAGGCTCTGAGAATTAAGGAGGCTTTTGCTGCAAAGGGGTTTCAGTTTTTGATGGATAGTCCTACAAATCAGCAGTTTCCGATTGTTACTGAAGGGCAGGCTGCCATTTTAGGGAAGGATTTTGGGTATACCTTCTGGAAAAGGATTGATTCTGAGCGTGTGGCAATCCGTTTTTGTACCAGTTGGGCGACCAATACTGAAAATGTTGACAAGTTGGTCGATTTTATAGGAACTTTATAGCAATATATATAGGAGAATAATGTGGAATGACAATAAGTTGTCCTCCGCAGAAAATTAAAAGAGATGACATCGCGTTTGTCATCT
>JAZRBT010000183.1:0-5225 GCA_045635245.1 Candidatus Coprenecus sp. | reverse complement strand
GGTATAAAGGTTACCTGCAGCAAATTTTGTAATAACCAATACTGTAACTTTCATTGACGAAAGTTTTGCAGCATAACCAGAAACCACATTTGAGTCCTCGCGTACAGTAGGATAATAACCATAATCTGCGGTACCGCCGTTAGCTGTATCCCAGAACAATGAAGCAGCATCGGGTGCCGGGAACCAGGCTCCACCACTCTGATACCATTGGTCCATATTCATATTTGGCAACTGTGGCGCAGCCTCTGTTGTAAAGGAAATGATACTTGCCTCTTCATACTCTTTCTCGGTCACTACTCTCACATCGTATGATGTCGAAGGAGAAAGACCGGGAACCTTGAATGTAAAGGTATTGCCATTGAAGACAAGTTCCTCTTCAAGTGTAGTCCAGTCTGCATCGACACTTCTCTTGTACATTACAGCAAGACCTGCGGGTACATCGTCAGTATTGTATTGGGCTGTTACGTATGCAAAATGAGCCCAAGGATCGACACTTCCGATAGAAACCTCAACACCGGGAACAATATTGAAAATTGCATCCACACACAAATACTGCATTTCAAGGTCGATAACCTCAATCTTCATACTGTGTTTGCCAAGTGGCAATTGCTCACTCAACAATGTTCTGAGGTCGATAGTGCCGGATGTTCCTCCATAAGTGATACCACTCCACGAAAAACCATATTGAGAATATGTAGAACCATCCACTTCCAAAAGGTTAATTTTGGCAGGGATTCCGAAGTTAGCCATATCTTCAGAGGTGTGTGACAAGAATACCTTATCAATTTTACCAGCAGCGGTGATATTCAACAATCCGATAATTCCAACTCCCTGAGGAACTTTGATTTCAGAATTGAATGATGCACCAGAAGCATCAATAACAGTAGGCATCGCACTCTTGTTCAAGTTGATATCCACTTTGTAATCTTTCACATTAACACTTGAGTCGTATGTGATAACCAAAGATGCGCCACCGTCAGTCACCGAAGTTTCGCCATCAATATCAAAACAGATTCGATAATATTCTCTTGGCAAAACATTGGTTATGGAGTTTTTCACCTCAAACTCCTCCCCATCCTTATTGACAAGTCTCAAAGTCCAGTGCAACTCGCCGGTCGCCTTGAAATAACCGTCCTTGGTATTATTTTCTTTATCGAAAAGCAATGAATCAAGAGTATTGTTTACAGTAACATCGTAGACAGTAAAGTGTTCAAGAATTTTATCTGAAAAAGCTACTGCAACCTTTACATTTGCAAGAGTACAAAGAATATCTGCTGTAGCAGTCTCACCTTCTACAAGTTCGACTGTATCACGTCCTTTATAATATGGAGATTCGAATGCTGCATCTACATCTGTACCATTTGTAGCCTCGACGATATAAGTTCCGAGTCTTAGAACAACTGGTTCAGACAGAAGTGTTGTATGATCATCTATCTGTTTGATAGTAACCCCATTTCTTGTATCAATGATATTGATTTTAAAGATAGGGTCAGACGCTTTCACGTGAGAAATCGGATCAAGATCATACCCCAAATTCAAAGACAACAACCCTTCACCTCTGGAAATCAAGTCGTTAGTCTCCTGCTTAGAACAAGAGAACAAGAGAACAGCAAGGACTGTTAAAATGAAATATTTAAAGGTTCTGATTTTCATAATCTCTCAGCATTATTATTTTTGAACCATTACGGTTACATCTGAATCTAACATATTTCCTTCTGCATCAACTACTTTGATATAGAAAGAATGCTGCTCGTTTGCCAAACCGTTCATACCCAAAAGTGAAATCAAATCACCAAGAGGGATAGTAACCTGAGTAGCATCTTTAACCTGCTGAGAAGATATTTGCAACATTCCACCCCAGAATGCCTCTTCTTCAGCATTCATATTTGCAATATCCACAGATGATGCTGCACCAAGTCCTGACAACAAATCCACCAACAATGAAGATTTAACCTCGAAAATCATTGATGAAACACCAAATTCTGAAGTGACATTCAAATCAAATACAAGACCATTGGTATCGGTAATGATATGACAACCATTCATACCTGGCACATCAATAATGATAGGATCAACGGTCACTTCTGATTCAGTTGTAAATGAAATTGTATAAGCTTCTGCTGAAAGATTGTCAATAGGATTAATCACTGCTCCTTCAGGAATCTCTACTGTATAAGAGGTAGATACTTGAAGTTCGTCGAATGAGACAGTCAGTGTATTGCCCTCTACAGAAGAAACCACTGCAACTTCACCCATTGTTATTTGAGCATCACCAAGAATCACATTTCTGTCATATTCAAATGTAATCTCACCCAAGTTGGTAGGAACTACTGCATCGTTTGCAATAGATACTCTTTTCAAAACAGGATTTCCTGAATAATCATCCTCTACAGGATTTTCTTCCAAATCACCTACCTGAATATCCACTGGACGATTATTCACTGTATAGTCCACGCTGATACCGTTTGAGCCAAAAGAAACCTGACCAGTCTCCACAACATCGATGGTAAATACGTGATGGTCTCTTGCTGCCACATCACTGACTGTGAAGTAGTGGCTGATGATACTGCCATCAAGTTTTCTGGTACCTTTAATATAAATGGTCATTGGCTCAGGAAGATAGAATCCTGCCATATTCTCACCTTGTTCTACGATTTCGCTGGTCCACTCAAGGAAACCTGAATCGGTAGAAACTTTGATGTTGTAATCTTCGTTCAACTCATTTTTGAAAGCATCTGTACAAATCACTGAAACTTTCATATTTGCAAGAGTACAAACCAAGTCGATATTGTAAACTTTACCTGCCTCTACATCAAATTCCTGAGTTCCTGCATAGATAGGTTGGTTCCAAGCCACCTCTTTATCTCCTGCAGACTTTGCAGTAATATTATAAATACCGGGTTCCAATAGAATCACATCTGGAACTTCAGCGTATGTATCCCATTGGCGTACCTCCTTACCGGTTTGGTTTGTGATGGATACACTGAAAAGATTAATATCCACTTCATCAATTGAAGAGCGCATAATGGTTGTGAACTCTCCATCAGATTTTAATGACAAAACAACTTCTGCTGTTCGTCCGCCTGAAATTCTCTGCTTGTTACATCCGACTAATGCCAATGCAAAAAGAGGAAGCAATAAAAACAATTTTCTCATATTATATAATTTTATATTTTTCATTATTTATCGTAAACAAGTTTGATATTGTCAACTGTCAGACAGCTACCATAGTTGACACCATTTCTGTTGGTACTCAAAGTACTTCCCTCATTACTGAATTCAAGAGTTCCCCCTTCTACATACAATGTAAGACTTGCGTGAGTTCTTACATCCGGTTCTTCATTCACTGACGAATAGAAGTATACTGATATAGAAGTTGCCTTATGGGCTGTGCTTGAGTAATTGAAAGGAATCTCTCCAAGAGTCCAGGCAGATGCTCCGCCCGCTGTAAACTCATTTGAAGCGATCACATTATCTCCATTTCTAAGTTCCACAACCACTTTATATGTGTCATTATTATATGCATCATACTTGTAGTTGAACTGCAATTTGGTAGGTCTTGAAGCAAAAGCGTGTTTGTCACAATACAATTTTCCTTGTCGCTTGCCTTCAGTAAGTACAAGACTGTTACCATTCTTAGTTGCAATACTTCTTATCTCTGCAGATTTGGCAGTGCCGTTGTATGTACCGTTTACTGTATAGGTAATTGCAGGGAAACATTTCAAATAGAAATAACCTGCCTCATTATGGACTGGAGCAGTCTCTTCGTTATTTGTTTGCCACCAGATATCAGTTTCACCCATATTGTATGGATAGAAAAGATAGCGATAACCTGTTGTTGAAACAAACAGAGTCTTAAATGTATATTTCTCAGATGTATAATAGAAATTATCAAAACCGCTGTTACCCATTTGCAGCTCTGCCTCTGTGGCAAAACCCTGTTCACCGGTATCGTGAAGGTTATATACCCCTCTCACCGAATATTGTGTTCCGGGGGTCAAATTAGTAAGAGTGTATGTCACATTCTCTCCTGAAACGGTAGAAGTATATCTGGGGGTGACCCACTCTTGGGATCCCTCAGCCTTAACCTGCAACTTGAGTCTGTTCAAATCACCATTGGTGCTCATATTCACAACAGTGGTTTTGGTCCAGGTATCACCTTCTGCAATAGGAGACATAGAGATATCAGCCTTTTCTATATCAATAGAATATGTAGCAGTCACAGATTTTCCTTTTGCATCTGTCACGGTTATTTCAAAAGTATTGATTCTTGACTCCTCGTCAGTATATGCAATATTGTTTGCCAATCTCTTGAAACCGATATTTGCCAATGTCAGTCCAGACATATCCTTTGTCCAGTGAAGTCCGCATTGCTCCATTATCTGAATCTCTTCCGCAGTAAGATTGAAGAAATCAATCTCTGCAGGGAATCCTTGTCCCAGAAGATAAGGTGACGACACTTTCATACTGCAAGCGGCAATCACACCGGCGGCGTTGATATTCACAGCCATCTTTTCGGGAGCGACACCTTCCAACATTGAAATTGCACCTGTTTGAGAATCAAATCCATCAAGAACAAATACCGGAGCATCCTTTGGCATAAAATCATCCCCTAAAGTGACATTTACCACACTGTCCTTGGTTGAATTCTCGATACGGATATCAAACAACAATGTATCCTTTGGAGAAACTATCGGATTGATAGTGAATGTGATACTGTCTCCGGCTGCTGTAAGATAAGGTTCTTTTGTACCATAACGGATTTTCTCTCCGTCAAAAGTTTCGATATAGAGATACAAATCCAAACCACCCACAGGGAAATAACCTGCCTCGGTACAATCCTGCGCATATTGCAGCGAGTCTCTGCTCTCCGAGTGCTTTACAGTCGAGTGGTAAGAAATGTACTCCTCCGACATATTGTCGGCATACAAAACTCTTACTTTCACATTGCCTTGACGACAAACGATTGTGATGTTGTTGTCTGATTGAGGTTCAGCAATAAACTTCTCCTCACCATAAAAATAAAAGGCATCGAATCCTACCGCTGTCGAGTCTCCATAGAAGGCCCTGAAGGTATATTCTTTGCCTGCTTTAATTAGGAATGCCTGATCTTCTTCTGCAAGGTAATCGGCATAAGTTTTCCAACGTTTGAAGATGACCCCCTCACTGTTGACAACTTCAATCTTGAAGTCATTAACATCAAGGACTCCTTGGGGATCCGCTTT
>JAZRBT010000182.1:0-2709 GCA_045635245.1 Candidatus Coprenecus sp. | reverse complement strand
CCCCACTAACAAAATCTAAGAATTATTATGATAGGAATAGCATGTGACCACGCAGGTTACCAAATGAAAGAGGAATTGAAAGTTTTCCTTGCAGAACTGGGTTTTCAAGTAAAAGATTTCGGAACAAACTCTGAAGAAAGTATGGATTATCCCGATGTGGCTCACCCATTGGCTGACAGTGTGGAAAGTGGTGAGTGTGAATTCGGTATAGCACTTTGCGGTTCGGGTAACGGTATCAGTATGACTTTGAACAAGCATCAGCAAATCAGAGCAGCTTTGTGCTGGAACACTGAACTTGCAGCTTTGGCAAAACAGCATAATAATGCAAATATCCTTTCTCTTCCTGCAAGATTCATTTCATTGGAAGAGGCTAAAAACATAGTCCGCTCTTATATTGGCGCATCTTTTGAAGGTGGAAGACACCAGAGAAGAGTTGAAAAAATAGCTTGCAAATAGTTGATGGGGCAGTTTAGTGTAGTAGGCAAAGATAATTTTGCCTCTTTTGATCCCCGTCCATCCGAGCATCCTGACGGATATGTGATTGTACTTGACAAACCTTACGAATGGACATCTGCTGATGCTGTTCGTAAGGTTAAGTTTTCTCTTCAGAGGAAGTACAAATTGAAAAATCTGAAGGTGGGGCACGCAGGTACTCTGGATCCGTTGGCTACAGGGGTGTTGGCAGTATGTGTCGGAAAGGCTACCAAGTCGGCAGAAGCATTGCAGCAGCAGCCTAAATCCTATATCGCAGAAGTTACTTTCGGTGCGACTACTCCCTCTTTTGACAAAGAGAAGGAGATAGATGCAGTTTACCCTTACGAGCATATCACAAGGGAGAAGATCCAGAGTGTGATCGAGGGATTTATCGGTGTCCAGGATCAGCTTCCACCCATCTATTCGGCAAAATACATTGATGGAGTAAGGGCTTATGAGAAGGCCCGTTCGGGAGAGGAAGTGGAACTCAAGACCGCAAGAATTGAGATTTACGATATGGAGATTATCAGTTACGAGGCTCCTGTTCTCACTATTTCGGTCAGATGCAGCAAAGGAACTTATATCCGTGCGATAGCCAGAGATTTGGGCGTAGCCCTCGAGAGTGGAGCATACCTGACTGCTTTACAGAGAAGTTCTTCGGGCTCTTTCTCTATCGGAAATGCTTTGAGTATGGAACAATTGTCAACTTTGTTCCGACAAAGTGAAACTTTTTAAAAGATTATTCGTATAATTTTTGTATGAAACTTTCACAATTTAATTATCCTCTGACAATTGATCAGATAGCAAAATACCCTGCAGAGTACAGGGATGAGTCGCGTCTGTTGGTTCTTCACAGAAAAACAGGTGAGATTGAACATAAGATTTTCAAAGAGATTACCCAGTATTGCAATCCGGGTGATATTTTCGTTTTCAATGATACCAAAGTGTTCCCTGCCCGTTTGAAAGGCAATAAGGAGAAGACCGGTGCAGAAATCGAAGTTTTCCTTTTAAGAGAACTTAACCGCGATCAGAGATTGTGGGATGTTCTTGTGGATCCTGCCCGTAAAATAAGAATTGGCAACAAATTGTATTTCGGGGAGAACGACTCTTTGGTAGCTGAGGTAATCGACAACACCACTTCTCGTGGAAGAACATTGAGATTCCTCTATGACGGACCTTACGATGAGTTCAAATCCACACTATACTCTATGGGTGAGATTCCTCTTCCCCGTTATGTGCGTCCTAATGTGGAACCTATTGACAATGAGAGATTCCAGCCTATCTATGCTCGTCAGGAGGGAGCAGTGGCATCACCTGCAGCAGGTCTTCACTTCAGCAGAGAGGTGTTCAAGAGAATGGAAATCGAGGACATCGAGACTGAGTTTATCACTCTTCATATGGGATTGGGACACTTCCGTACAGTGGATGTAGAGGATTTGTCAAAGCATAAAATCGATTCAGAAAGAGTAGTTATCACAGAAGAATCTGCTGAGAAAATCAACAATGCCAAAATAAACGGCAAAAAGGTTTTCGCTGTTGGTGTTACAGTGGTCAGAGCTCTAGAGACTCCTGTTACCACAACCAAACAACTTAAACCTTTCGACGGTTGGACAAACAAATTTATATTCCCTCCATATTCATTCTCAATTCCCGATGCAATGGTTACCAATTTCCATATGCCTTGTTCGACAATGCTTATGTCGGCAGCTGCATTCGGAGGTTTTGATAATGTAATGAGAGCCTACAAAGAGGCTCTCAAAGAAGGATATAAATTCGGAATGTATGGAGATGCAATGCTCATTATCGACTAATTGTCGATAGAGCATTGTCAATCCTTGTTCTGAATTCTTCTACACCGATTAAAGCAATAATATCGGCAACACCAGGCCCTTTGGACGCCCCTACAATGGCGAGTCGAAGGGCATTCATTATTTTACCCATTGGCAAACCACCTTCTGAGATAAATGTGTGGATGCGTTCTTCGATAATCTCTTT
Source organism: Candidatus Coprenecus sp. (assembly GCA_045635245.1). Taxonomy (GTDB): domain Bacteria; phylum Bacteroidota; class Bacteroidia; order Bacteroidales; family UBA932; genus Coprenecus. The sequence continues at coordinate 240 of JAZRBT010000182.1, read as the reverse complement.
TTCGAATGGGGTGATGGTGCAAATCATATCCGATATCTCTTTCACAGATGGAAGAATCTCCTCTTTCCAGAATTTCTTCACACTTGTTGCATCGTACTCGGTAGGTCTTACGAAGAAGAAGTTGGTAAGCTCCCAGAAATCGGAAACAAAGTGTGCTCTGTCTTTAACAGATGCTATGATTTTTTCAACTAACTCAATGTCAGCGTTTTCAACTCCATTTTTCGCAAGGATGGGGAGAAA
>JAZRBT010000181.1:0-18658 GCA_045635245.1 Candidatus Coprenecus sp. | reverse complement strand
CAATGGCAAACCATACCTTCAAAATAGTGCTATCGAAATCAGCATTACTCACTGTAACAAATATGTAGCGATTATTTCACATCCCGATTCAGATGTGGGTATCGATATTGAAAGCATTGACAGAGATTTCTCTGCTGTAGAAAAGAAAGTTCTCTCTGAAGAGGAGCAGGACGATCTTACCGACCGCAATACTAATCTTCAGCTTGCCATCTATTGGTGTGCAAAAGAGACCATCTATAAAAGAATGTCACGCAATGGTGTTGACTTCGCAGAGCAAATCTGTCTGGAGAAATTCACTCCTAAAAATGACGGAGAGTTAGAAGCAACTTTTATCCACAGAGACGGTACTGAAGAGTATTTTGAATTGGAATACGAAGTATTTGACAGACACGTTCTCGTCTGGATGGTCGGCTAAAAAATTCCAAAAAGGGCAGAGCCGCTTCCACTCATAGAAGCATATATAGCTCCCTGCTCATATAATTTCTCCTTTTCAGCCTGCAAAGAGGGATATTGTTTGAAAATAGATTTTTCAAAATCATTGGATATATGATCTTTCCACTGTTCTATCGGTAGAGAGATCATTTCTTTTATGGAAGGGCCGTCACTGCAAGGAACCACCCCGGCATAGGCCTGTGCGGTGGAGATATGGACCTGAGGAGTCACCACCTTTATATAATATGGGGAATCTGCACAAGAGAGACTCTTCAGCACAGAAGATTCTATCCCTGAGAGCAATTCTCCTCTGCCCTCGCCCAACATCGGGGTATTATAGATAAAGAAAGGGCAATCACTGCCTATCTCGGCAGCACATTTTGCCAATTCTCCGTCACTCATTCCCAAAGAGAAAAGGGAATTGAGACCTTTTAATGTGAATGCTGCATCGGAAGAACCTCCGCCAAGTCCGGCACCTACAGGTATTCCTTTAAAAAGATGGAATTCCACCGGGGGAATTCCATACTTCTTCTGTAATAGTCTATAGGCCTTAATACATAACTCATTCTCGATATCGTTTCCGGGAAGTGAGTAAGGTATCCCATATCGGAACATATTTACCTGTTTCGATTCTACTATTTCCAAAATATCGTTGTGAGTAAAGACAGGGAAGAAAAGTGTCTCCAGATCGTGATACCCATCTTCCCTTTTTCTCAAAATCCTCAGTCCGATATTTATCTTAGCATTGGGATATAGAATGATATTCATCTGCTAACCGCATTTACCGTGACCACAGTCCTGACAAATCAGACAGCCCTCTGTGTAAATCAGATTGGTAGATTTACATTTCTCACATTTCTGACCTGTTTCATCTTTTGTTCCGTCAGGAATATATTGTTTCAAGGCTCTCTCCACACCTTTTTTCCAGGTGTTGATATTCTCGTCGTCAAGATTAAGACCGTGGACTAGGTTCAAAATATCGACAATAGGCATACCGTTACGGATGACACCGGAAATCAACTTGGCATAGTTCCAGAACTCCTGGAAGAACATATGCGAGATACCTCCCAAAACTCCGGGCAATCCGTATTTGTCTTTGTAGTGGAAGTCATAACGCTTGTTGCCATCTTCATCGACAACCTTGACAATAGATCCTTTGGTGATGGCAGAAGGGATATTTCTGGACTCATCGACCATACCGGTGAAAATCTCGTATGGCTGGCCATTCTGTTTTCCTACGAAAGCAATCCACTGCTCGCTGCCGTTTTTGAATCTGATCACATCTGCCTCCAACGATTTTGGACGTTTTTTGGGTTTGATCACATTTTTGGTGCTCTCTTTGGCTGAAACCAAAACTCCGGTACGAGAACCGTCTCGATACACTGTAATACCTTTACATCCTGATTCCCAAGCTGTTCTATACACCTCAGAAACCATTTCCTCTTTAATGTCCTTAGGAAGGTTTACAGTCACACTGATAGAGTGGTCCACCCATTTCTGCATCTTGCCCTGCATTTTCACTTTTGCCACCCAGTCGATATCATTTGAGGTAGCTTTGTGATAAGGAGATTTCTTGACAAGCTCTGCAACCTCTCCTTCAGTCATCTTCTTAACCTCATCGATGTCGTATCCGTTCACCTGACACCAGGTTAGGAAGTGGTGGTGGAACACATAATATTCTTCAAAGCAATCCCCGTTTTCATCTTTGAACGCAATAACAGCATTCAAATCGTTGGGATTTACTTTTCTTCTTCTCTTGTAGAATGGAAGGAATACAGGCTCGATACCCGAAGTGGTCTGAGTCATCAGCGAAGTGGTACCTGTAGGAGCGATGGTCAGCATAGAGATATTTCTTCTGCCATAGCGTACCATTTCTTCATACAACTCTTCATCTTCTTTTCTGATTCTGCCGATCATAGGGTTGTTCATCTCTTTTGCAGCGTCGAAGATAGGGAAAGCACCTCTCTCTTTGGCCATAACCACAGATGAGCGGTAAGCCTCCACTGCAAGAGTCTTTTGAACTTTAACTGCGAAATCGATAGACTCATCTGAACCGTATGTCAAGCCTAATGCAGCCAGCATATCACCTTCTCCGGTAATTCCAAGACCTGTTCTGCGGCCACCGATGGATTTCTCTTTGATTTTCTCCCAAAGCTCCATTTCGGTACGCTTGACATCGTCATCTTCAGGGTCTCTTCTTACCTTGTCAAGGATTTGCTCGATTTTCTCCATTTCGAGGTCAATCAAGTCATCCATCAGGCGCATTGCTTTGCGGACGTGATCTTTGAAAAGTTCAAAGTTAAATGAAGCCTCAGCGGTAAATGGCTTGTCTACATACGAATATAGATTAATCGCGATAAGACGGCAAGAGTCATAAGGACACAAAGGAATCTCTCCGCAAGGGTTGGTACTTGTGGTTTTGTAACCTTGATCTGCATAACAGTCAGGAATAGATTCTCTCGCAATGGTATCCCAGAACAAAATTCCTGGCTCTGCAGATTTCCACGCATTGTGAATAATCTTCTTCCATAGAGCCGCTGCATCTATCTCTTTTGTATAAGTGGGAGTAGCCGAGCCGATAGGATATTTCTGGATATAAGGTCTGCCACTTAGAGCACATCTCATAAACTCATCATCGATTCTAACAGAAACATTCGCTCCTGTAACCTTTCCTTTCTCCATTTTCGCATCGATGAAACTCTCTGCATCGGGATGCTTGATGGAGATTGACAACATAAGTGCTCCTCTGCGGCCATCTTGTGCCACCTCTCTGGTAGAATTTGAATATCTCTCCATAAAAGGAACCACACCGGTAGAGGTCAAAGCACTGTTAAGAACAGGACTTCCGGCAGGTCTGATATGAGACAAGTCGTGACCCACACCACCGCGGCGCTTCATAAGCTGCACCTGTTCTTCGTCTATTTTCATAATTCCGCCGTAAGAGTCAGCAGGACGACGGTTTCCGATTACGAAACAGTTTGAAAGAGAAGCAACCTGATTATTGTTTCCAATACCGGACATAGGACCTCCCTGAGGAATCACATATTTGAAATCCCTGAGAAGTTCAAAAATCTCCTGAGCTGAAAGAGGATTGGAATACTTCGATTCAATTCTCGCAAACTCATTGGCCAAACGCCAATGCATCTCATCGGGAGACTTTTCATAAATGTTGCCGAATGAATCTTTCATCGCATACTTGTTAATCCAAACAGATGCTGCCAATTCATCGCCTTTAAAATAATGCTTACTAGCGGCCAATACTTCGTCGTAGGTAAGTTTATCCATTGTATATCAATAATTTATATAATTTGCTGTGTGGTATTAGAAAATAAAAGCCGAGTTTTTCGGCCAAAATTTCATTGCAAGTTACTATGAATATCGGAGAGAAAAAAGAGTTTCCATCCGAGTTCTTAACGGAGTTATTAACAAAATGGCTCATACATTAATTATGAGCCATTTTCAATTTATAAAATTTTCAAATACTCTTAATTTATCTCGATTATCGCTTCGGAAACATTGATGATATAATCTCCGACTCTTTCCATTTCTGTAACCAAGTCCATATAGTAAACACCGAGCAAATAAGCACTCTCTTCGGACTCGATATTTCTCAAATGTTCCTCTTTCAGATTATCGCGGTACTCATTGATATCGTGTTCTGCATCCTGCGCATTGGATATTCCCGAAATCTGAGTGTAACCGAGTTTCAAGTTTGTATTCATCGCTACCAGAGCACCATCTACAAGGTCGAGCATCTTATTGAGTTTCTTGATGGTAACCTCATCAAATCTCTGGTTGTGCATATTCTTTCTCTGAAGGATTCTGGCAATGTTGAAACCTGAGTCTCCGATGCTTTCCATCTCACCGATAGCCTTGTACATCGCACGCACCCTCTTGGCACCTTCCTGACTCAAATCTGAATCTGACAGATTGTTGAGATATTTTGCAATTTCGTATTCGAGTCTGTCGGCTACCTGCTCATAATGCTCAAGTTTTTTGTACAACTCGTCAAATTTCTGCTCGTTGTCCGAATTGTTGATTGCCTCACGGGCATAAACATACTGTCTTTGAACAATCTCCGAAAAGTGGATAATCTCCTGCTTTGCCTGTTCCAAAGAGAGCTCTGATGTGCTCAAAGCACCGCTCTGGATATATTTCAATCTGAATACCTCCTCCTCTTTCTTTGACTTAATAGCCATACTTACAAGTTTCACTATCTGAGGAGTAAACCAAACCAGAATCAATGTGTTGACAACATTGAACAAAGTGTGAAGGGTCGAAATGGCATATAGAAGCGACTCCGAAGAAACGAAAGGATCCTGACCTCCAAGCGATACCACGATTTTGGAGATAAGCAACAAGAATGGTCTGTACAGAATCAACACCCAGAATACACCGAAAACATTGAAGAAGGTGTGTGCCAAAGCAGCTCTTCTGGCAGAGATATTTCCCACCGATGCTGCGATATTTGCGGTAATGGTAGTACCGATGTTTTCACCCAAAACCATTGCTGCAGCCATCTCAAAAGGAATCCAGCCCTGACTTGCCATCACCAAGGTAAGGGCCATTGTCGCACTTGAGGATTGCAGTACAATGGTAAGAACAGTACCCAGCAACACAAAAATAAGCACTGACAGGAATCCCCAATTGGTCCACTGCTGGATAAATGCCAACACCTCAGGCTGAGAGCTCAAATCTGGAACAGATGCTTTCAACTCGCTGAGTCCCAAGAACAACAACGCAAAACCGATAATCAGCTGACCGATATTCTTACGCTTTTGGGATTTGAACATCATAAAGGCAAAACCTATACCGATAAGAGGTATCGACAATGCCGAAATATCGGCTTTGAATCCCAGCAAGGAGATAATCCAGGCTGTAACTGTAGTTCCGATATTTGCCCCCATAATCACTCCGACTGCCTGAGCCAATGTGAGCAAACCTGCATTCACAAAGCTGACAACCATCACGGTCGTAGCACTCGAAGATTGGATGACTGTAGTTATAAATGTACCTGTAAGGACCCTTTTAAGAGAGTTGGAGGTCATTGCCGCAAGGAAACTGCGTAATTTGTTTCCTGCCGCTTTCTGAAGTCCCTCACTCATCAGAGTCATTCCGTAAAGGAAAAGACCCAAAGCACCCAAAAGGTTCAAAATCTGCAAAACTGTGTCCATATAATTAAAGTAAAATATCTGCAAATATAATTATCTTTGCAAAATGAGAGGAAATATTCAAAAAATTTTCATTTTGCTAGTCGCCTTGTTTTCAGTTCAAAAGGCTGACGCACAGTTCTTTACACTCGGTAGCGACCCGGGAACTGTAGTATGGAGAATCATCAAGACAGACCACTATTCACTGATATACCCCAAAGAAATAGACTCTTTAGCCAGAATTTATCTCTATGAGATGGAACGGATCAGAGATAAAGTAAACGAACCTCTGATGATTAACCCCAAAAGAATCCCGGTGGTTCTGCATCCTTATTCCACACAGAGCAACGGTTCGGTCGCTTGGGCACCCAAAAGGGTAGATCTGCTCACCTCTCCCGACCCCTATGACGGAAGTGCCGACTATTGGCAAAGGCACCTTGTCGCACACGAACTCCGCCACGTGGCACAAATCGAAAACTACACAAAAGGTCCCTACAAGGTGCTCTACTATATCCTCGGAGAACAGGCTACCGGTATCGGACTCGGACTTTTTGCCCACAAGACAGTTATGGAAGGAGATGCTGTAATCTCCGAAACAGAACTCAGCAAATCGGGAAGAGGACGAAGCGCTGATTTCAACAAATACATCAGAGCAATGTATCTGAGCGACGAGTTCAGGAATTGGGACAAAATGTACCTCGGATCGTTCTACAGATACACCCCCAACCAATATGAATTCGGTTACCATCTCGACGGATACATCAGATATATCACAAACCAGTTCACCATCTCGGGCAAGTATTTCTCTATACCCGTCAAAAACTGGTACAAACCCTCTGCGTTCCTTTTCCCCATCAAATATGCAACAGGCATAAGAAGGGTCGATTTCTTCCCCAAGTCCCAACAGGATTTGAAAAAGATGTGGATGAACGACTTGCTCACAAGAGGAGAACTCACCAGCCCCGACACTGTGGTCAATAAAATCGACAAATTGTATGCAGACCTTGAGAATCCCATTTTGGTAAATTGCCCCGAATCGAAATATCACAAACAGATTATTGCCAAAAAACAGGGACTTCAGCACACATCGAAACTTGTCAGAATCGACACCCTCGGCAAAGAACATTTCATTAAATTTTTCAGTCCCGTAACTTCCGGCTTTGTATATAACGGATACGACAGAATCTATTGGACTGAAAGCATTTCCAACAGTGCTGCCGATCTGGAGGACTTCTCCATTGTCAAATATCTCGATTTGAAAACCGGCAGAGTCCGCAGTTTGAAAAAAAGGACAAAATATTTCAATCCTGCCCCCTCGGCAGACGGAAAAACCATAGCTGTTTCAGAATATGAAATCGGTGGCAAAACATTCCTTACCTATATTGATTCAGAGAAAGGGAAGGTAATCAAAAGGGTAGAGAGCCCCGACAACGGACAAGTCAAGGAGAACACCTACTTCCAGGGAGAAGTTTACTCCACCATTGTCACAAAAGACGGTATGGCAATCTACAGAAACACTGATTCTACCTGGGTGAGAGTGAGCAAATTGCAGCACCAGAGCATAAGCTACCTGCGCAGCACCGATGATTTCATATATTTTACAAGTGACCTCGACGGAGTCCTTAACACCTATACATATTATCCCCATAACGACTCCCTTGTAAGAATCACAAATTCAAAATTCGGAGCCGATTTCCCTTATATTACCGACGGAACCATCTACTATTCGGATTATTCCCTCAAGGGTTACAAACTTGCCAAAAACAAACTCGACGAACTCAGACCTGTTGAGAAAGACTTTGAGGAGCCTTACCTCTACCCTATGGCTGAATTTATCACCAAACAGCAGCAAGACTCCACCAAAGTTTCTTACAATGAGGATATTGACACATTTGACGAAGAGAAATACCCCTCGAAATTCTACAGCAAGACACTGCACGCTTTCAGAATTCACTCCTGGTATCCATTATATCTGGATTTGAGCCAGTTGCAGAATTTCTCATTCAACAAGATTTTCAAAGTGGTGGCTCCCGGTGTGACCCTCCTCTCGCAGAACTCGCTCGGAAACATAAAATCGCAGATTTCCTATGCCTATATGAACCACCGCCATACAGGACACTTCAGTATCAACACAAAACTGATAGGAAACTTCTCTGCTGAACTAAAAATGACTCTGAACGAGAGGGAACAATACTACTATTTTGTAGACTTCGACCAAAGCAAAGTGGTCCAGATCATAGACAGCAACACTCCCCAATTCACAGCGACATTCTCCCTTTACTATCCTCTTAATTTCAACAGTGGAGGCTGGTACAGACTATTGAATCCCCAGGCTACATTGTATTTCAACAATGATGCTTTCTATTCTTATACATACGGAGAATACCGATTCAAACACCAGTTGTTGTATGGAATCTCTTACGAACAGGTGCTTGGAACTGCCACAGCTGCTATCTACCCCCGCTGGGGCTTCGGTATCAGAATGTTCGGATCTTCTGCTCCCGGAACAGGGGAGAATTTCGGAAATCTCGCTTTTGCATCGGTTTTCGGATATGTTCCAGGTATAGTCAGGGGCCAGGGTCTTAAACTTACAGCTCAGGGACAACATCAGTTCTGCGACGATAAAATATATTATCTGAGCTCTTTGGCAGAACTGCCCCGCGGATACAAAGCGAATACAGTAACGACCACCGAGACTTATTTCAAGGTAACTGCCGATTATGCAATTCCGATCTATCTTGGCGACGTAAATCTTGGTTCGTTCCTTTACTTCAAACGGTTACAGCTGATCCCATTCGGAGATTTTGCAATGGACTTCAACCCTCGTGAGAAAAACATTTATTACTCTTACGGTGCTGACATCCTTGTAGATTTCAATGTTCTAAGACTTACATTACCTCTATCTTTGGCTATGAGATATGCCAGAACAGGCTTCAACAAGAACACTTTCGGATTCTTGTTCAACGTCTCGTTCTAAAATCTGTCCAACCCCCAATAAGAGAAGAGGGCATCTGCACTTCTTTTGCCGATTACATTGACCATCTCCCGATAAGGAACTTTCTTCATCTTGGAGAGAGTCTTGTATTTGGCAATCAGTTTTTCGCGGGAGACTGCTCCCACTCCGGGAATGGTGTCGAGTTCCGACTGCAGTTGCGAAGCACTGCGGCGGTTTCTGTGATGAGTGATACCAAATCGGTGTGCCTCGTCCCTAAGTTGCATAATCAGCCTCAACGAAGTAGAGTTGCGGTCAATGAACAGAGGATACGGATCGCCCGGAATGATTATCTCCTCCATCCTTTTGGCAATACCTATCAACTTTATCTTATCCAGCAGCCCGAGTTCCAAAAGAGCCTCGAAAGCACTGTGTACCTGCCCCTTGCCCCCATCGATAACCACTAAATCGGGAAGAGGTTCTCCCTCTGCCAGAAGCCTTGAATAACGACGGTTCACCACCTCTTTCATCGAAGCGAAATCGTTTGCCCCGATAACTGTTTTTATATTGAAATGTCTGTAGTCCCTCTTCGATGGAGCACCATTTTTAAATACCACACAAGAGGCGACAGGATTTGTCCCCTGAATATTTGAATTGTCAAAACACTCGATATGATAAGGAAGTTTCTCCATTCCCAAATCCTTTTTAAGGTTCTCCATCACCCTGTTGGCGTGATCCTCAGGAGAGACTATCTCTTCGTGTTTGAGCTTTTCAAACTTCATCGCAGCAGCATTTTTGCGGGCAAGTTCCATAAGTGCAAGTCGCTCCCCCTTTGTCGGAATTGTTATCTTCAACCCTTTGTCGTGGATAAAACCCTCGGGAGGAAATGGTACCAGAACTTCCAGAGGAGGAGAGTCTGCCCCGAACTCTGACAAGCGGTCATAAACTCCTGAGATAAAACGACTCAGCACCTCCGACTGTTCCTCTTCTATCTTACATTTTATCTCCATTGACAAAGATTTCACGATACACCCACTGCTCACCCGAAGGAAAGCTCCAAAGGCATCGGTTCCGTCAAAAATTATATGGAAGACATCCAAATCCGAAAGGGTTGAACTCACTATCATCGACTTGGCGTAATGCTTCTCGAGCAACTCCTTTTTCTCTTTATAAAGTTGCGCCTTTTCAAATTCCAGAGCGGCGGCACACTCTCTCATTTTCGAGTCAAATTTCCGTATCAGGGCAGAGGAGTTTCCTTTTAGAATATCTGTAACTGCCGAAATCTGCTCCATATAATCCTCCTGCGAGATATTTCCGACACAGGGGGCATTACACTTGGAGATGTGGTAATTCAGACACACTTTGAATTTTCCCTGAGCTATCGCATCTGAGGTCAATGCCAGTTTGCAATTTCTGAGTCTGTAGAGCGAATTTATCAGCTCCAGCAGAGAATAAGCGTGCGAGGCACTGCTGTAAGGACCAAAATATTTTGAACCGTCTTTCTGATACTGCCTGGTAATTATCACCCTCGGAAATGGCTCATTCTTAAGGCAAATCCACGGATATGTCTTTCCGTCTTTGAGCAAAATATTATATTTAGGCTGGTACTCTTTGATAAGATTGTTCTCCAAAAGAAATGCATCTTCCTCACTTGTCACTACTGTGTGTTCAATATCTGCAATTTTGGAAACCATAACCGTCGTTTTGCGGTTTTTGGTATTTGAAGAGTGGAAATATTGGGAGACACGATTCTTCAGATCTTTCGCTTTACCAACATATATAATTGTCCCTTGAGAGTCTTTAAAACGGTAAACTCCCGGACTGTGTGGCAACATTTTAAGCTTGTCGGATAGTGCCATTCTGCTTTATTCTAAAATTTGACTATATTTGCAAGGTATAAAAACCTATGGAACCATATTCAAAGACAAATTTAGTTAATATCTCCGATATTAAGAAAGTCCTTAAAATGGACAACTGGTTCGGAACACTCGTTGCCAAATGTTTGATGGGGGTAATGGGTATTAACCGAATGAACCGACACTATTATGATTGTAACACCAAATATGGCAGGGACTTTACCCAAGCCTTGTTCAAATCATATAATATAAAGTATGAAATCCCTGCAGAGCAATTGGACAAATTGCCCAAAGAGGGACCATTCATCATCGTGTCCAACCACCCATTCGGAGGTTGGGACGGTGTTGTTCTTTTTGATGCAATATCCTCAGTAAGACCGGATTTCAGAATTATAACAAACTTCCTCCTTTCATATATTCCCAATCTGAAAGAGTATTTCCTTTCGGTAAATCCTTTCTCAGACAACAAATCATTGCGCAGCAGCGTCGCAGGGATTAAAAATGCCAAAGCGGTATTGGAAAACGGAGGAGTGCTTGGAATTTTCCCCGCTGGAGAAGTGGCAACTTATTATGGCAAGAAGTACCCACACGACAAGACCTGGGAACAGGCCATAATGAAACTTGTCCTTGGAAGCAATGTCCCTGTTGTTCCCGTATATTTTGACGGAACAAACTCAAAATGGTTCCATTTTGTCGGAAAAATCCATCCGATGCTTCGCACAGTAAACCTCATCAAGGAATTCAACAAGCGCGAAAACAGCACAATTACCCTGAAAATAGGTAAACCCATCGGTATCTCGGAACTCTCCAAGTTTAAGGATATCAAATCGTTGAGCAGTTATCTACGCAGCAGAACATACGCCCTCGAGGCTAATGTTCAGAGAAATATCGAACAGAAAATACTTATCAAGAACGAAAAACCTCTTCCAGCCGAACCCGATTACACTTTGCTTGCAAATGAAATCGAAGAGGTAAGAAAACGTGGAGGATTTTTGTTCAAAGTCTCAAAATACGAATGTTTCATTACCGAGACTGAGGTTATTCCCAACATTATGCACGAGATAGGTCGCAAGAGGGAAGAATCTTTCAGAGAAGTGGGCGAGGGAACCGGTAATGCCATCGACACCGACAAATATGATGAATACTACAAACATCTGATTCTATGGGATCAGGAGGCTCAGCGCGTAGTAGGTGCATACAGACTCGGTATCGGAGAAGAGATTTACAAGAAATATGGAGTCAAAGGTTTCTACACCTCTACCCTGTTCAATTTCTCAGACGAATTCATAAAGAAACTTCCTGACTGCATCGAGTTGGGCCGTTCATATCTTGCAGTAGAGTACAAGAAAGAGGCATTGCCACTTATGTTGCTGATTAAAGGTTTGTTATACACAGTTACCAACTACCCCAGAACAAAATATCTGTTCGGTCCTGCAAGTATTTCGAGCTGGATTCCACCTTTCTACAGAAGTGTTATTGTAAAAGGTCTCTCAGGATGTGTAAGTAAAGAGAATGAGAAACTTGTTTCTCCCAAGACTCCATTCAAAGAGCATAATCTCAGATGCGACCTCGACTGGCTTCTTAAAGACAAGACCGACAATATCGACTTCCTCGACAAGTATATCCAACGACTCAGCGACAACTGTTTCAGAGTCCCTACCCTTATTAAGAAATATATCAAACTCAACGCAGAAATTCTTGCATTCAATGTCGATAAAGAATTCAATTACTGCGTTGACGGTATGATTTTCCTCGATTTGGACAATGTTCCTGTAGAAGAGATTACATCCCTGACCAAAGGTAGTGATGACCCTGAGCGCCTGTTGAAACGCTTCTCTTAAACAGTTGCTAAGGAACCGGATCGTAACCGCTTCCCCCCCAGGGATTACATCTTAAAATTCGCCACACAGTGAGCAGAAGCCCTTTGATCGGCCCGTGTTTGCGGAATGCCTGAATGGCATAAGCAGAGCAAGTAGGGGTAAAACGGCAGCAGGAGGGCTTATATGGAGATATGCACAACTGGTAAAACCTTATCAGAAAGATAAAGGGATAATTAAGAATTTTCTTCAACCACTTGCGGAATTTTGCAAAACGTATTTGCCAACCCTTGTTTGATTTCTCCATATTCAAGTATGTTTGGGGATATATAGACTAACAATATATCCTTTTGTGAAATGACCGGAAATTCAGCACGAAGGGCTCTGACTGCTTCCCGGGTACGTCTTCTGAGCAGATTGCGCTTTACCGCCCTCTTGAAAAGCCTCTTGGGAATAGATATAATAATCTGGTTTTCTCCCTTGGTATCAAGGTGATACGCTTTGAACGGAAAGGAGTTCAATTTACTTCCCTGTTTGTAAATCTGCTCGACCAATGTCATATCTTCTAATTTGTAGAGATAAATGAAAGTTTGTATTCGCTATATTGATCGACAAGAGTCATTGTTCCTGTCTTGGGCATACACTCCTCGATGCGGAAACAATTGACACTCCAGTGGTTAACCTCTCCGAATTCCTCATTGTTCCAAAGGGTAAGTGGCAGAAAGTCTTCGTATTTGTTGAAATAGTCGCTATCTCCCATTGGAACCCATTGTCCCACATTCTCCTGCTGATAAATCACCAGTCTGCCATCGGGATGGAACTGGATTCTATGGTTATTGTACTCAATGCCATCCTTGGTAAGGAATTGCCATACTCCTGCCAATGAGTCGGTAGAAGCATATTTCGAGTGAATTTTCTTCATTGTCATATCAGAAAATGCGGGAGTGATGTATGCATCATTGATTTGATATACTGCATTGGAAATGGTCATCAGCGAATCCTCCACAGAAGAGAAAAGGTACTCCTGATGGGTAGTCACAGGAGAAACATATCCATAAAGACCTGTATATGAGCCAAATATCGCCAAATCACAGCAATAGATATCGTAGTTCAGAAGATTATTTCCCCACTGGTAATCTCCTGTTCCCTTACTCTGGATTCCCCAATAAGTCACCTGAAATTCTTTGTTGAATGTCATCACAGTATAATCTCTCATATCCAATGGAACTCCATCATAATGAGTGACTATCCAGGTAGCCTTCACATTTTCGCGATTATATGCAGGGTTATCCTTATTACAAGAATGTAGCAACAACAAAATGAAAATTGTTGCCACTACATTCATTATATATGTTATGTTCCTAAGCCTCATTGCTTGCTTTCAAGGTACAATAATAATGCCCTCGATACAGATGGAGCCTGAGGAGTAGGTGCTGAAACCTCAACATTAATGTTAGCATCTGCCAAAGCTTTGGCTGTCATAGGACCGTAAGTCACGAACAACAAGTCCTCCTGTTTGAAATCAGGATAATTTTCCAACAAAGATTTGACATCTGAAGGGCTGTAGAAAACTACCATCTGATATTTCTTCAAATCCACATCTTTCAAATCGCTGTTGACAGTCTTGCTGAAAACGGCTGTTCCGAAATTAAGACCGGCTTTTTTAAAGGTTGCAATCACCTCAGGTCTTGTAACATCGGTAGAAGCTATCAGGAACTTCTCATTTTTATGTTTTGTTCCGATAGTCGAGATGATAGAATCGGTAGTACCGCTGCCAAAAAAGATTTTTCTCTTTCTGTAAACAATATGTTTTTGAAGATATAGAGCGATATTTTCAGTGGTACAGAAATATTTCATTGTCTCAGGGACAACTGTTCTGGTCTCTTCACAGATTGCAAAGAATGCATCAATAGATGACTTTGCTGAAAAAATAATAGCGGTATAATCTAAAATATTTACTCTCTGCGCTCTGAACTCCTTAGCAGTAACGGGCTCTATCTTAAAGAAAGGCATATAGTCGATCTCTATGCCATATTTTGTCGAAATCTCTGTAAAGGGAGATGTTGTATTACCCGGTGCCGGCTGTGAAACTAAAATACTTTTTATTGTCATTCCTTCTTATTTTTTTATCCTAATACCATCTTAAATATAATCATAAGGGGTATTAATTCGAGGGTGCAAAGATACAAAAACGAAAATAAATGCGATGTTTTAAATGAAAAAAATATTCTCAAAATATTCACACAATACACAAGTGCCACTATGCCAAGTATTATGTACAATATGACAGAGAGGAGACCTGTCTGCGAAATTGTAAAAAAGAGTGTGAAAATTTTGGCAACGAACAGCACAACGGTCATCGTGATGCACATTATCGAGTAACTCATATTCAGAAATCCTGCCAGGTGAGTGTCCGAAGAGACATATTCGATAATGGCATTAATAGCATATTGTCCCAGCATAAAAGAGAGGACAATAATGAAAACCTGCCAGTACGCCAACTCGGGCATAATTCCGTAAGAGGCTATCAGATAGGTCAATACGGGCAACATTATATATGTCGCAATATAAATTCTGTTACGGGTCTTGTGGAGTCCCTCCTGATAAGAGTACCTTACCGGAGTCTTGATTTGTGAAACCACATCCAGAAAGAACAGGTAGGTGTTCCTTCTGAAGAGGAGCAGGAAGCATATAAAAAAGAGTATGGAGTAAATGAGAAAATTTCCACCATATACCGACTCGGTCACCACCTCGGGGATATACGGAATGGAAATATGCGAGCCTGCCCACAGAGTATCTATAGCCGAGACTGCATCAGTTACCTCGTTTTGCACCATATCCCAATGAGACTAAAACATTAAGCACTTTATCCCGGAAATCACCCTGAATGATTATCTCGCCATCTTTGGCAGAGCCACCGGTACCGCATTTGTTTTTCAAAGTCTTCGAAAGAGCAGTCAGGTCTTCATCGCTGCCGACAAATCCTTTTACCAGTGTCACCTGCTTTCCGCCACGGTTTCTTCTATCAATTGCTACGACAAGTTTCTGTTTCTGAGGCTCGAGGGTCTCCACCTTCTCAGGAGTAGAAACACTCTCCATAAAATCTTTATTTGTAGAATATACCAATCCCATATATCAATCCTTTATTGGTTACAAAGTTAGGTATAAAAAATTAAATTTGTATATTCGCAGACTATATTGATACTATTGAGAACAATGAATCAGAATAAATTCACACTTATCAACCGCATCGCAGCACTTGCTGTGCTTATCGTTGCATCACTCACTTATTTATTGACAATTGAACCCACTGCCAGCTTCTGGGATTGTGGGGAATTTATCGCATCTTCGTACAAACTGGAGGTGGGTCACGCTCCCGGGAACCCTGTATTCCAGTTGATTGCAAGATTCTTTACGATGTTTGCATCTCCCGAGAATGCAGCTATGGCAGTCAATGTAATGAGTGCAATGTGCTCGGCTTTCACAATCTTCTTCCTCTACCTGACAATCATACATTTGGGCAGAAGAATTTTTGACACCAATGACAGAAACTACCTTGAGACAGGCAATGCCATCGCATTGATCGGAGCAGGAGTTGTCGGATCACTTGCATATTGCTGGTCCGATACATTCTGGTTCTCTGCAGTCGAAGCGGAGGTATATGCAATGTCCTCACTCCTTACCGCAGCGGTATTCTGGATGATTCTCAAATGGGAAGAACAGGCTGACCAGGAGTATGCAGACCGCTGGATTGTGCTGATTGCCTTTATGATGGGACTTTCTATCGGGGTGCACCTGCTGAACCTGCTGGTTATCCCTGCCATCGCTTTTGTATATTACTATAAAAAGTCTGCTGTCATCACCACCTGGAAAAGTTTCAAAGTCCTTGCACTTTCGGGTGTAATCCTCGGATTCATTCTTTGGGGCATTATCCCTTATCTTCCAAAAACTGCAGCCGCTTTTGACCTCCTTTTTGTAAACAAATTCGGACTTCCATTCAACAGCGGTGCAGCATTCTTCGTATTGTTGCTCCTTGCACTATGCTTTGTCGGAATCTACTATACCCGCAAAATCGGCAAACCCCTTTGGAACACCATCGTGTTGTGTTTTACAATGATTGTCATCGGATACTCCGCTTTTGCAGTAGTGGTTATCAGATCTGTCAACAACACCCCCACCAATGAAGGACAGCCCAACAATCCATTTGCCCTTGTAAAATATCTCGGCCGCGAACAATATGGTAGTGTCCCATTGATTTATGGCCCTTCATTCGCTTCATTGCCAACCGATTACACAGAAACTACATACTATACAAATCTTGGGGACAAATACCACAAAGTAGCAGGTCCCGTAGATTACATTTTCCCCTCTGAGAGCAAAATGCTCTTCCCCAGAATGCATAGCCGCGACGAGCGACATATCAGTTTCTACAAGAGCTACACCGGCAACAGAGGCAAGACCATTCAAGGCTCCGAGCACAAAATGCCCACCTTTGCCGACAATCTTGCATTCTTCTTTGACTACCAGTTCAACTGGATGTATGTAAGATACTTTATGTGGAACTTTGCCGGCCGCCAGAATGATTTGCACGGAGAGGCTCCCGGAGATCCGCTAAAAGGCAACTGGGAAACAGGTATCGGATTCCTTGATAAAATAAGACTTGGAGACCAGAGCCAAGGTCCCGACTATATCATAAACAACAAGGCAAAGAACCACTATTATATGTTGCCTTTGTTGCTCGGTATCATCGGATTGATGTTCCAGCTCTCTAAAGACAAGAGAAACTGGTGGGTAACTATGTTGCTTTTCCTACTTACCGGAGTGGCAATTATCATTTACCTCAACCAGCCCCCATATCAGGTCAGAGAAAGGGATTACGCTTATGCCGGTTCATTCTACGTATTTACTATCTGGATCGGATTGGCAGTACTTGCCATCTACGATGCTATCTGCAATCTGCTCGAGAAAAAGAATATCAAAGTTCCATCTGCGGCAATTGCTGCTGCCACTTCTGTAATTCTTCTCGGAGTGCCCGTACTGATGGCTGCTGAAGGCTGGGACGACCACGACAGAAGCAACCGTTACACCGCACGCGATATGGCATACAACTATTTCGCTTCGGCTGACGAACAAGCAATTATCGTAACCCACGGAGACAACGACACATTCCCTCTATGGTATATTCAGGAGGTGGAAGGAGTCAGAACAGATGCCCGCGTAATGAACACCTCTCTTCTCGGAATAGACTGGTACATCGACCAGATGCAGTGGAAACAATATGAGGCTGAGCCTATCAAATTTACCACACAGAGAGCAAGTTACTTATATGGAACCAATGAGTGGCCCCGTATCGTTGAAAGAGTCAGCCGCCCCATTACCGTAAAAGAGGCTATCGACCTGTTCAACAACCCCAATGTGAAATACAACTACTATGGCGAAGAAGAGGACTACATCGCATCGAGAAGACTCCGACTCCCCGTAAATATCGAAAATGTAAAGAAATATGGTATCGTCTGCGAAGATGACTACGACAAAATTGTAGACACATTGTATCTCGATATCCCTGCCGGCAAAAACAACCTCACCAAACCCGAACTTATGGTGCTCGATATGTTGGCAAACTACAATTGGGACCGTCCTATCTACTTTGTGACACAAGGTGGAGAACTGAACATCGGACTTAAAAATTATCTTCAATTTGACGGATACATCTACAAACTAGTCCCTATCAGAAGCAAGACCACAATGACCGAAATCGGTCAAATCGACGCTCTGGGTATGTATGACAAAATTATGAACAAATATCGCTGGGACAGTTTCTCAAAAGATTTCTTCGTTGACTATCAGAACCTTGCAACATTCAACGGAGTTCAAAACCAACGATTCCTCTTTGTTCAGACCGCAATAGGACTATATAACGACGGCGAAAAAGAGAAAGCAGTAGAAATTCTGGACAAAATGCAAGTGGCATTCCCTGAAAAGAATTTCCCTCTAAACACCTCTGTCCTCTACTCAGTTTCTGAAATGATGCTGATACAGGCCATAGAGATTTACATCAAATGCGGTGAGAATGAAAAGGCAATCGATCTTGCCAAAAGATTCCTTGACGAGACATTCCTCTCATTGCAACTGTTCGGAACTCCTTACGGAAACTCAATCATATCTTCATACGACTTGCAGAACGCTTACAACCTCTACACCTACACTGTTGATATGATTACTCCAATTGCACCTGAACTCTCAGACCAATACAACGAACAACTCTCAATTTTCCTCGGAGAATAAAATAAGATATTGACTTAGGATACAAAGCAAAGAGCCCGGTTCAAATGAAGTGAACCCCAAAAGTTAGACAAAAAACTTTTGGGGTTTATTTTATGCGAAAGAAACACGATCACCAAGCATTGCTCAAATACATGCAAATGCTTGAAGATGGCTATTCCATCAAGTACATTCACTCTAGGTATGGAA
>JAZRBT010000180.1:0-26660 GCA_045635245.1 Candidatus Coprenecus sp. | reverse complement strand
TCTCCTCGCGGCCATTATGTCCTCCCGCCTCAAACCCTTCTGCCACAACCGCATCCACCCCAGCCTGCTGTGCCTTCAAAGCAAACTTCGAACTCGACACCACGTGAGCCACTTTTATCCCATTTTCGTGTAGTCTGTCAGTCCACAATTTGGGATTTCCCGCAGAGGTAAACACAATCGGAACCCTCTCCTGAATAACCACCTCCATCAACTCTGCCGAGTATGGAGACATCAAAGGGACATTCACCCCAAAAGGTTCCTTGGTAAGTTCCCTGCATTTTACAATATGTTCCCTGAGCAAATCGGGTTTCAGCGAACCTGCCCCGATAAGCCCCAGCCCACCGGCATTACTAACTGCTGCAGCAAGCTTTGCCCCACTGCACCAGACCATTCCACCCGAAATAATCGGATAGCGTATCCCGAACAAGCGGGTAACTCTGTTATCTATTCTTTCCATATTCTGTATTTTCAAATCAAAACCACTCTAAATGCTGATAAACCAGCACCTATGCAAAAATAAGGAGAATTTTCATTCAAGCGACCCAAAGCAGATACTTATCTGATATTTCTTGCCGATATCGGCAAGATTTCCTATATTTACAGCACTTTTCGGATTAAAAGTTGCCGATAATATTGAATTATGAAATACATATCAGTATCAGAATTTGCTCAAAAACACGGATGTTCAGAAAGAACAGTCAGGAACTATTGCAAACTTGGTAAGATTGCAGGTGCTTATATTGTTGGTAAGACCTGGAACATACCGGAAAATTCAGAAATCCCATCCCGCAGGTCTAAATCAAAGAAGGCTTCTCCCCTGCTTATAGCGCTCCGCGAACAACAGCAAATGAGAATTAAAGGAGGAATATATCATCGCACTCAAATTGATATGACATATAACTCCAATCACATAGAAGGAAGCCGACTGACTCATCAGCAAACCCGCGATATATTTGAAACCAACACCATTCGCTTTGAGGAAGAGAATGGTCTTTGCCTGTATGTCGATGATATAATTGAAACCACAAACCACTTCCGTTGCATTGATTTGATTATCGCCAGAGCAGAAGAAACTCTCACTGAAAGTTTTATTAAAGAACTCCATTCCATTCTAAAAAACAGAACATCAGACTCCACAAAAGAGTGGTTTGCCGTTGGAGAATACAAACGTCTGCCCAATGAAGTTGGCGGCAATGAAACTGTATTGCCGGAGAATGTACACAACGAAATGAAAACTATTCTAAAAGAATACAACTCCAAAAAACAAAAGAGATTTGAAGACATTCTTGACTTTCATCAGAAATTTGAAAACATTCATCCTTTTCAAGATGGAAATGGACGGATTGGAAGACTTATAATGTTCAAGGAATGCCTGGCAAATGGATTTGTACCATTCATCATCACAGAAGAACTCAAAATGTTCTATTATCGCGGACTTCGGGAATGGACTCACCTCAAAGGTTACCTTTTGGACACCTGCCTTACTGCACAAGACAACTACAAATCACTCCTTGATTACTTCCGTATTGATTACTGAGCATAAGATCACAATTATATAGAATACTATTAACCTACCCTAGCTATTTTGATAGTTGAAAGCACATATGATTAAGCAAGTGTAGTCAAATTGTAATATGCGAAGAAGAATATTTGCCTTGCCTTTATTTGGTAATATCAGTAATAAAAACTATCTTTACTGAATAAAAATGCGTATTGACGCAAAAATATTCATCAACATATGAAGATAAAGCGTGATTTATACCTAAACAAACTCATCAGGAGTATGCACAACGGGATGATAAAGGTCGTAACCGGAATCCGCCGTTGTGGTAAGTCGTATCTACTTTTCAACTTGTTTAGCGATTATCTAAAAGCTCAGGGAGTAGATGATGAGCACATAATCAAAGTTGATTTGGAAGACCGTCGTAACAAGAAACTACGAAATCCAGATGCCTTACTTGAATACATTGATGCCCGCATAGCAAAAGAGGGTATGCATTATGTGATGCTTGATGAGGTGCAATGGGTAGATGAGTTTGAGGATGTGCTGAACAGTTATCTTAAAATTCCCAATGTCGATGTATATGTAACGGGCAGTAACTCCAAATTTCTATCGAGTGATGTTATTACCGAATTTCGTGGGCGTGGCGATGAGATAAAAGTCGCACCTCTATCGTTCAGTGAATTTTTCTCGGTCTTCAATGGTTCTCGCGAGGAGGCAATGGAGGAGTATATGACCTTTGGCGGACTCCCGATGATAGCAACAATGCAGAGTAATGAGGAGAAGATGAAGTATCTTCAGACACTCTTTAAAAAAACATATATTACCGATATATTGGATAGATACAAAATCAAGAATGAAGAGGAATTGGAGGAGCTTATCAATATTCTTTCATCTTCAATCGGAGGGCTTATTAATCCAAACAAGTTAGTAAACACTTTCAAGTCGGTCAAGAATGTTTCTATATCTCCAAATACCATAAGTTTCTACCTTGAAATACTACAGGAGGTATTTATGGTTGAAAAGTCTATACGCTACGATATTAAAGGCAAGAAGTATATTGACACTCCTGCCAAATACTATTTCGCAGATTTAGGTTTACGCAATGCCCGTATCAATTTCCGTCAGCATGAGGTAACACATTTAATGGAAAATCTCATATACAATGAGCTTCGCACTCGTGGTTTGATGGTCGATGTTGGTATTGTAGTAGTAAACACCAAAGATAAGGATGGCAAAAGCCAACGTAAACAATTGGAAGTTGATTTTGTATGCAATGAAGGTAGTAAGCGATGTTACATTCAATCAGCATTAAGGTTGCCTAATGAGGAAAAACGGGAACAGGAACTACGCTCGCTGACGCACATATCGGACAGCTTTCAGAAGTTCATAATCACCGAAGACCCAATAAAATGGTATCAAGACGAAAACGGCGTTGTGTTTATGAATATCTATGAGTTCCTGCTTGACAGAGATAGTTTGAAAGTTTAAGCCAATAATAAAAAACAGAGGCCGAATCGCGAAAGATCCGGCCTCAATTTCTATTTCATATAAGTATATCTGTGATCTGTTGGTGGAACCAAAGTCTCTTTTATAGAGCGTGGTAGTACCCAGCGGATAAGGTTCAGTTCTCCACCCGCTTTGTCATTGGTTCCCGAAGCACGCGAGCCACCGAAAGGTTGCATTCCGACTACTGCTCCGGTAGGTTTGTCATTGATATAGAAGTTACCTGCGGTATAACGCAAAGTGGTGGCAAGTTTCTCAAGAGCGACTCTGTCTCGTCCCCAGATAGCACCTGTAAGTGCGTATGGAGAAGTCTGGTCACAAATTTTGGCTGTCTCATCTACCTGGTTGTCAGGATATACATAAACTGTAAGGACAGGTCCGAAAATCTCCTCTTCCATTGATTTGAAATGAGGATTTGTGGTCACGATAACTGTAGGCTCCACGAAGTAACCGACAGATTTGTCATAATTTCCACCCATAACGATTTCTGCCTCAGGAGAGTTCTTTGCATATTCGATATATGAGGCAATATTGTCAAATGAAGCCTCGTCGATTACTGCATTGATAAAATTGTCGAAGTCGGCAACATCTCCCATCTTCACTTTTGAAGCTGAATCCTTGATTTTCTCAAGAACTGCAGGCCACAAACTTTCAGGCACATACATTCTTGATGCGGCAGAACATTTTTGTCCCTGGAATTCAAAAGCACCACAGAAAGCTGCATTGCCCACCTCTTCTGCAACAGCCGAAGGATGAACAAATATAAAGTCTTTACCACCGGTCTCACCCACGAGACGAGGATATGCTTTATAGGTATCAAGATTTTCTCCAACTTGTCTCCAGATGGTCTTGAAAGTTGCGCTCGAGCCTGTAAAATGGACTCCTGCCAAATCTGGCGAAGCGAAAATCTCTTTGCCGATAACAGCACCACTGCCGGGAATAAAGTTTACAACTCCGTCAGGAAGACCCGCCTCTTTGTAGATTTGCATCAGATAATAATTTGACAAAATGGAAGTTGTAGATGGTTTCCACACCACTGTATTACCCATCAATACCGGCGAAAGTGCCAGATTGGATGCAATAGAAGTGAAGTTAAATGGACTCAAAGCGAATACGAAGCCCTCCAAAGGACGGTACTCGACACTGTTTATCTGGTTGGGAGCACTCTTTGGTTGCAAGTTATATATTTTGGATGCGTAAGCAGCGTTATATCTGATAAAGTCCGCCAACTCACAAACTGCATCAATCTCAGCCTGATAGCAGTTCTTGCTTTGTCCAAGCATACTTGCAGCATTAATCAAAGCACGATATTTTCCTGTGATAAGTTCAGCAACTCTCATCAAAATAGCCACACGGGTGGTCCATTCCAACAATTCCCACTCTGCGTGAGCAGCCATAGCGGCATCAATAGCCATTTTTACCTCAGCAGGACCCGCTTTGTGATATGTTGCCAACACGTGTTGATGATTATGAGGCATCACAACCTTGCCTGTATTTCCCGTTCTGATTTCCTTACCACCTATTATAATAGGAATATCGAGAACTGTCTCAGTTTGTCTTTTAAGTTCAGCCTCCAATGCTTCTCTCTCGGGAGAGCCTTTCAGATAAGCCTTAACCGGTTCATTATTAGGAATCGGGAAATTGTAAATTGCATTTCTCATATCTGTATTATTTAATTAAAATGATAGCGTATAACCTAATCCCATTATATGCTTAAGCTCTGTAACGGGAAATTTCTGATTTATTCTGTAATAAAGATCCAATGTATGAATCTTTGCAAATTTATATTTCACACCTGCGGTATATCTCATCTCTGCCACCTCACCACCTTTGTACTCAAACACATACAAAAAGTTCTCCACATTCAGATAAGGGGTCACAGGAGAATTCTCAAATTTCAGGTCAATCCCCACGCGGCTCCTCAAATAATTATAGACCCTGCCATAATCCCCGGGCTCCATACCTTCTCTGATGGTTTGTTCAAATCTCTCTCGCAAATGGAGATGCACAGGACCAAAACTTACCGCCATACGGACAGCCCCATACCAACGGTGATTTCCCTGATATTCAATTCCTTTATTTGATCTGTAATAAATATATCCTGCTGAAAGGTCAAAATAATCATTGAACTTGAACTGCAACTCGGGATTGATTCTCCACTGATCTATCTGAGAACTGTTCTCCTTTGTCCTGATATGTCCAAGAACTGAAGCAGAGAGTCCACTCACAATATGTTTCTTAATAGTAATATCTCCCCAAATTCCAAAATCGTGTTCCAAAGGCTCTACCTCTTCCTGCGCTCTCAGCGGAATAGGTGCAACCAACATTATCACTAATGGTAAGCATAGCAACAATCGTCTGAATTGAAATTTCATCATTCTATCTTTTTTAAAAGTCAACAATCATTCAAATATACTAAAAAAAGGGATAAAATGAAGAAATTAATGATATTTCTACAAAAATAATCACAAATAGGTACTCCTAAATGATTAACCGAAGGGACCCTTTTACCATAAAATGGGGATTGTCCGCAGTGGGGAGCAAAGATAATTTTGCGATATGAAAACACTGCAAACATTCGGACTTATAATATTATTGGCTTTTTTTAATCTTACCTCTCTCCTTGCCCATTCAGAGGAGAGCATCTCCATCAGCGGAATGGTCACTTCTTCAGATATGGAAGCGGTCGAATTTGCATCTATCTTTCTGAAGGGGACTTCGCACGGAGTATGGACCAATGAGAAAGGGGAATGGGTGATTCAAGCCCCCTCGGGCAAATATACCTTGTGCGTAGCGGCTATCGGATACCACGATTTTGAGAAAGAGATAGAGATTGGAAAAAACTCCGATTCAAAATACCACATCGAACTCATCCCGAATATCGAAATGGTTGACGAAGCGGTAGTCACCGCAGGAGCTATCAGCAGAGTGAAACTCTCGGCATACAACGCTATGGAGGTCAAAACCGACGCATTGGTCAATTCGACAAAAAGCCTCAGCGAAGCACTCTCCACCCTTCCCGGAATGAAACTCAGAGAATCGGGAGGAGTCGGCAGCGATATGCAGATAATGCTCGACGGATTCAGTGGCAAACACGTAAAAATATTCATTGACGGAGTTCCCCAGGAGGGAGTCGGAGCCGCATTTGACATCAACAACATCCCTGTAAACTTTGCAGAGAAAATCGAAGTTTACAAAGGTGTCGTACCTGTACACTTCGGAACAGATGCCATCGGAGGTGTAATCAATATCGTCACCAACAGAAATATGAGAAAATGGTTTGCAAACGCCTCATACTCATACGGTTCATTCAATACACACAAATCTCACATCAATGCCGGACAGACTCTCCAAAACGGATTCTCATACGAGCTGAACCTCTTCCAGAACTACTCCGACAACTCCTATTTCGTAGACACCTGGGTCAGAGAATTCGAAGTCCTCGAAGATGGCAGCATCTACAAATACCCCATCAACAAGAACGACATCAAACGCGTCCGCAGATTTCACGACAACTTCCACAATGAAGCAGCCATAGCCAAATTGGGTGTAGTCGGCAAAAAATGGGCAGACCGACTTATGTTCGGACTTTCCTATTCGCAATTCTACAAAGAGATACAAACAGGTGTATATCAAGACATTGTATTCGGAGAAAAACATCGCAGAGGATACTATATCTCCCCATCTATCGAATACATTGACAAAAATTTCATCATTGAGGACCTATCACTAAAAGCAAATTTGAATTACAATCACAATATTGTAAATAATATCGACACCTCCTCCAGAGCATACAACTGGTACGGAGAGTCATACGACAAAGGGAGCAAAGGGGAGCAATCATACCAGAACAGTATCTCCAAAAATACAAACTGGAACGGAAACCTGAACCTCAGTTACTCACTCGGAAAAGCACACCGCTGGACTATCAACCACATTTTCGGAAGGTACGACAGAACCTCCAGATCACAAGTGGGAACATCTTCGGTACTCACAGACTTTTCAATTCCGAAAGTTACTGTAAAAAACATTACCGGATTCTCATATCTGTTCTCTCCATCAAAAAAATGGAATGCAACAGCCTTTGCCAAATTCTACTCGCAATTTAACCAAGGTCCTGTTTCCCAAAATGCTGACGGAGTGGGCAATTACATCCAGATGTCCAACACTACCTCTGCCTGGGGATACGGAGCTGCTGCAACATATTTTCCACTCAAAGGTCTCCAGCTGAAACTCTCATACGAACACGCCCTGAGACTCCCCACCACAGACGAACTTTTCGGAGACGAAGATATGGAAGCTGGCAAAAGCGACCTAAAACCCGAAAAAAGCGACAATCTCAATTTCAACATCAATTACAACTTTACTGTGGGCAAACACTACTTCAGCACCGAAGGAAGCTTTGTTTACAGAGACACAAAAGACTATATCAAAAGGGGACTCGGCAAACACGGCAGCACCCAATATGGTTTCTACGAAAACCACGGCCACGTGAAGACTATCGGATTCAACGTATCCCTAAGATACTCCTATTCAAAATGGTTCACCGTAGGAGGAACATTCAACAATTTCAACACCCGCGACTACGAAAAAACCTGGACCGGCAACTCCCAGCAGGAGAGTATGCACTACAAAGTGAGACTCCCCAACACCCCATACCTGTTTGCCAACTGGGATGCAGGATTCTTCTGGAACGACCTCTTTGCAAAAGGGAACAAACTTACCCTCCTTTACGATGCCTACTACCAGCACTCTTTCCCACTTTATTGGGAAAACATCGGAAGTGCCGACAGCAAAGCATACGTTCCCGACCAGCTGTCACACAACATCACTCTGTCTTACAGCTTTGACCACGACAGATATACCGTTTCAGCCGAATGCAGAAATATTACAAATGCCCAGCTATATGACAATTTCAGTCTTCAAAAAGCGGGAAGAGCTTTTTATATCAAACTGAGAATCAACCTTCAAGGCTATTAATAGCCGATTAAAACCGTTTATAATCGTTTAAAGTATACAAATATGACAACTAAAAATTTTCTGAAAAGACTAATTGCCGGATCTCTTTTCCTGGCAACATTTCTAAACACTTCCTGCACAAAGGAACAACCCACCGGTGGTGAAAACACCCCCACTACCTCCGAAGAACTATATGTTATCGCAGCCCAGGTGGATGGAACAAGTTATCTTATCACTTCCGAGACACTGGAAGATGGCACTGTCTCTGTAGTAGGAAACGGAACCGAAGTTATCGGCGGATCTTACTGGGTTTATAAAGATATGAACTACCTTTTCGCTCTCGTTTACAATAAAGGTGGTGCCGGCACAGGTGCATCTTACTACTTGAATCAAAACGGAACCCCTACCGAACAGTATCTGTACGACTTCAACAGAATCACCACTTATGGAACCTGGGGAGACAATGTAATCACCGCTTCGACCGGAGATTCAAACCAAGCAGACGAGGAGGGCAATCTCGCACAAGCACTTCTATTCAACTATCTTAACTCCAACGACGGTTCTCAGAAAAATGAGAGCATAATCGCAGAAAACTTCCTAGGAAACGGGGAAAACGTATCATTCGCCGGATTTACCGAAAGTGGCGGAAAACTTTACACATCGGTTATCCCTATGGGAATGAGCAAATATGGCATTGGACAATGGCCCGAACTGGTTAGCGACCCAGAATTGATTGCTCAGGCAGATGGAGGCTCTGGCAGTGGTGCATACGTCCAAGGTGAAATTCCATCAACCCAATATCCCGACAGTGCATACATAGCAATCTATTCTGGAGACAATTTCAATAGCGAACCTATCATCGTAAGAACAGGAAAAATGGGATACGGATGTGGCAGAATGCGCTCACAATACTACCAGACCATTTGGAGTGCAGATAATGGAGATGTCTATCTATTCTCTTCAGGATACGGACGTACAGCAACATCTTCAGAAGATTTGAAAAAAGTGACCGGAACATTGCCATCATCTGTAATGAGAATAAAAAAAGGGGCGACAGATTTTGACCCCGATTATTTCGTTAATCTCGAGGAGATTGGAAACAACAAACCAATGTTCAGATGCTGGCACATCGACCAGGATAATTTCTTGCTCCAACTATATAAAGATGGTGTAGAAGGTATGTTCGACGGACAGGATGCAGATGTCTCGGAACTTGCGATTTTCAATGCTGAAGAGAAGACTATTACTTCTGTAACAGGACTTCCTGCCGACCTTGCAGGCTTCAGCGGAACACCTTATGGAGAGAACGGAGCCGCTTACATCGCAGTAACAGTAACCTCAGGAGAAAAACCCGCATTCTACAAAATCGATATAAACACAGCAGAAGCTTCAAAAACTCTGACTGTCGATGCTGAATCCATTTCGGCTGTAGGAAAACTAAAAGTGAGAATGTAGTATGAAGAAGTTTTTCATCAAATTGCACCTTTGGCTCTCCATTCCGGTAGGACTGGTTATCTCAGTGATCTGTTTTTCTGGAGCGGCACTGGTATTTGAAAAAGAGATAACAAGAATCATTGACAAAGAAATTTATTTTGTAGAGCCTCAGAATAACACACAAATCCTCTCTGAACAACAAGTTAGAGAGGCTATTGCCTCATCTTCGTTTGATACTCTGACAATTAGCTCTGTCAAGATTCCTCAGGAGAATGGGAAATCGATAGAAATCGGATTCAAAGAGAAAGGTAAATCGAGACTCTGCATAAACCCTTACACCGCAGAACCTCTCGGATGGACCTCAACACCTGAATTTTTCAAAACAATGCGCTCACTCCACAGATACCTGATGGACAATCCGGCAAAAAGGGGAGAAAAGACATTTGGGAAAGTCGTGGTAGGAGTATCGACCCTCATTATGGTTTTTGTCCTTATCAGCGGCATTATCATTTGGGTTCCCAAAGGGATAAAAGCATTGAAAAACAGACTTACCGTCAAAACCCGCAAAGGACTTAAAAGATTTCTATACGACAGCCACGTTGCATTGGGCATTTACGCAGCACTGTTTCTTCTGATAATGGCTCTTACCGGACTCACCTGGTCCTTCAAATGGTATAAAGATATCGCATACAGCCTGATTGACAGCAAATCATTCTTCTATATGCTCCACACCGGTTCCTGGGGAGGATTCTTCATAAAGATTCTTTATTTTATCAGCGCCCTGATAGGAGGAACCCTACCACTGACAGGATACTATTTATGGATTAAAAAGAGATATTTATACAAAAAATAACCCTCTCAGATTGTTTTAAAAGACCATACCGCAAGATAATCGGATATGGTCTTTTTTATTACGCCAACTTATTGAAACACACAATGATTATAAAGGTGTTGCATTTTTAGTTTCGAGACATTATTTTTGCGGCCAAATAAATTAAAGTAACTATTAAATACAATTAAATTTATGAGAAAGAGTTTTTTACTTAGCCTAAGCATCTTGCTCGCTGCATTGAGCATCGCAGCGTGTCAAAAAACACCCGATGAGCCAATCGATCCCCCTACACCTCCAGTAACTGAGGACACCCTTGTTGCAGAAAACGGAGACCCCATTGAATTGGAAAACTTCACAGTAACTTTGGAATCTCTACACTCAGGTGACGTTCTTATTGACATCAAACCTGAAGACAAAGATATGACTTACTGGTATTCTCTTCAGATTAAAGAAGAAATGCCTGAAAGCGATGAAGATGTTTTCGGAGCTGATATGGAATACTTCGAATATCTTTGCAGATATTATGGTATCACCCTTCACGA
This sequence comes from Candidatus Coprenecus sp., assembly GCA_045635245.1. Classification (GTDB taxonomy): domain Bacteria; phylum Bacteroidota; class Bacteroidia; order Bacteroidales; family UBA932; genus Coprenecus. Next base: position 15,886 of record JAZRBT010000180.1, on the reverse strand, counting down.
ACTTCTTAGCCAAAACCTTGTAAAAGGCAACAAAGACTGGAGATATCGTGGTCTTAAAGCCAATACCGAATATGTGTTCTATCTATATGGTATTGAAAGCGACGGTACACCTACTACCACAGTTAACAGATTGACCTTCACCACCACCAGAGTACTTCCTCTTGACTGTACTTTTGAAATTATCCCCGGTGACGAAATCACCTCTACATCATTCTCATTCACAATTCTTCCAAGTGACGAGAACGTAGGTTACTACTACGACTTGTTCCCTGCAGCCTGGTATGAAGAGTATTGCGGAAGCTCTGCTGAAAACATTCCGGCTTTCATCGAGGCATACCTTCCTGCACTTGCCAGCGAAAACTCAATGAGCATTGAAGAGGTTGTAGGTGCTGTTTCAGCATTCGGACCACTTGTTGACGACTTCAACGCTGAAGACGGAATCGAGCCCAGCAGCAGATACTATGTATTCGCTATCGGTATCGGAGCTGATGGTACTACCGTTACAGAACCTGCAGTTTTGGAAATCAGAACTGCTAATCCTCCTACAAACACCTTCCAAGTTGTTGAAGGTACAGTAGAAGACGACCGCGCAACTTTCTATGTAAGCCCTTACCACAGCGAAAGCTATGTTGCTCTATTCGAACTTCAGGAATATATGTACGACTATGATGGAACTCCATTGACAGATGAAGAAATCATCGAAACTATCCTTTACGCTCAAGGAGATTTAATCTACAACCATATGTTCTCAGGTTCAAGTTCAGTATTTGAGTGTCCCCTAATCCCTGAGAAAGACTACTGGTGTCTTGTATTCGGATTCAAAGATGGAGAAGTAACCACTCCTCTTACAAAAGTGGCATTCACCACAAAAGAGGCTGACGCAAACACATCTGACATCATCGTTTCTGTAGGAACCATCACTTCTACCACTGCAGAAGTATCATTCCAACCATATCTTGAGCCTATGCCTCATATGTTCAACTATATGCCTTACAGCACATACGTTGCATACGGAGCAAACGACGACGCTATCAAACAATACAACGACGAACTTGTTGAGTCTTTGTGGGATTCAAGTAAAATGTCAAAAGAGGAATGGTTGTCAAGAGCATTGGAAACTACTTACAACTCTTGGTATATCGACAATCTTGAACCTGAAACCAAATATCTTGTTTATGCTATCGGTATGGTTCCTGACGGTTCGTACACCACCCAGGCATTCACCAAAGAATTTACCACCAAAGAGGTGAAAGAAGGACCTCAAATCGAGGAAATCCTATTCACTCAAAGCTCTCAAAGCGAAGGCAAACTTGTTTCTGCCTGGTTCTACTTCGAGAACGCATCAAGTGTATCAATGTTCAAAACAAGCCACATTATCAGCGACACATCTATCTATGATTTGTCTGATGCAGAACTTATCGCATACTTGAGCGAGAAAACAACCTCTGATAACGAGACATTCGTTGCCAACATCACAAACCAAACCTACATCAGTGTAAACACAAACAATGTACCTGTAGGCGAAACAGTTTACTACGCAGGTGCTGTTTACGATGCAGATGGCAACTACACCATCTTCCGTGCAACATACACTGTAAAATAATTAACCTACCATTCTATCAATAATGAAAAAAATTCTAATTCTACTTATTTCAGCATTATTGATCCTACCATATTCTTCTTGTACAAAGCCTTCTCCGGTTGAACCCGGAGAAGAGCCTGAAGAAGGAGGCTCAGGCAATCAGAACAATCCGGAAGATACTACCGGAGGAGGAACACCCGAGGACACTGTTACATACGCTATCGGAGACTACATCGAGGTAGGACTATCAAAAGGTATTGTCTATTCAATTGACACCACCGGACAACACGGTTTGATGATGTCACTTGACCAAGGAAGAGCTGCTTGGTCTACTGAGTACAGAATGCTTACCAACGAAGGTGGAGAATTCTCTTTCTCAGACGGATTCTATAATATGCAATATATCAAGCTCATTGACAATTGGCAGGAACTGTATCCTGCTTTTGCCTGGGTTGACCAGAAGAATGTTCTTGGTTTGAATGCCTGGTATCTTCCTGCTCTCAGCGATTTTGAACTTATCACCATCTCATTTGATATCATTAACGAAGCATTGACAGCTCAGGGAAAAGAACCTTTGCACAATGGAGCAAATGACAACTATTGGACTTCTGTGGAAATTGGTGTCCAGGATGCTTACGCATACAGTTTCTTCTACAATGATATTTCATCTTATGACACAGACAAAAAGATGGAGCATTATGTTATCGCTGTAAGAAGCTTCTAATTTAAAATTGAAACAGTTTGAAAATGAAAAACATCGTAAAACATCTTTTACTATTGATTGGCTGTTGTGCCGTTGCCATCTCTTGCACCAAAGATCCTATCGATAATCCAACTCCTGAGATTCCGGAAAACACTGAACCCGCTACCTTGGAGATTGTTGACACTTATATCAGTGTTGGAAAAAGTGGTGGAGAATACAGTTTTGCATACATTCTTGAAAACCCTGACGGAAGTGAATTGGAAGCTACCAGCGTGGACAATTGGGTAAACAATTTTGACTACTCTACAGATGGAGTTGTAAAATTCAATGTAAACCCCAATACATCAGGTTCGTCGAGAATCACACAAATCGTACTGAACTACGGAGAAGATCTTTCAGGAAAAGTTACTGTTTCGCAAAGTGCTCAAGGTGATGATCCTATTGAAGTTTCATTCGAAATAGAATACGAAATCAATGGTCCTTATGTGGCAATGACCACTACCCCTACCCCTGAAGATACAAGATACTATTCTTGGTACTATTCAGTTAAAAGTATGGAAAATGCTCTTGCACAATCTCCCGGAGTTACTATAGAGATGTACTTCAAAGCATTGGTTGAACTAGAAATGTATAATGCCATTTATTATGGTGCATACGCCGGATATACCCCTGAACAAGCCGTTGCAGAACTTACTACTGTAGGTAGAGGAACCCAAAATTTTGAACTAAATGGAGAGACCTCATTCTACGGATTTGCTTGTGCTGTAACCGACCAGGGAGATGTTATCTCTGAAGTTGCATACAGCATCTTCACAACCGGTCCTGTAGAACCTTCTGACAACCAATTGGAAATCACCATTGACCAGGTCAATACAGACAGAATCACCTATTCAGTATCGACTACCAACGATGACCAATATGCCACTTTGATATTTGCTGCTGAAGACATCGAAGGCAAGAGTGATGAGGAAATCCTCGCTATGTACAACAGTATGGACAATTACATCACATACCTTACTCGCGGTGATTATCAGAAAACAGTATTGGTAGATGAAGATGATGCTGACTATTATGTAGTGGCTTTCGGTTATGAATATGGTATGTATACCACAGATGTTAAGAGAGAAAAGGTTCATACTCTTCCTATGGGTCAGAATGTTCCTCCTACTTTTAACTTCAGCATCGATAAAGTTACACACTTCAGAATTCGTGCAACTGTCGAAGCAGAACCTGCTACAGCTCTTTATTATGCTGACTGCTGCTATGCCGATGCAGATCCTCAAGCCCTTGCCGACGAGCTTTCAGAAGCGGCACAATGGTTTGTGGACAATGGCTACTACGCAAATAAAGCAGACTGTCTGAGAGTAATGGGCAGCAAAGGAAACACCGAGTATAACTTTGAGCAACTCGATCCTCAGACAGAGTACAGAATTTATGCTATCGGTATTGATGAACTTACCGGCGAATTCAATACAGAAGTAATCTTCTCTGATGTTATCACCACCGCCGAAAAAGGTGTGGCAGAAGCTTACATTGAAGTTACCTTTGACAAATACTTTGACGGAAGCGAACTTGCTCAGAAATACCCTGACGAATTTGGAGATGCTGCAGGATACGCAATCGTACCTCTTACCGTAACCAAACACGGGGACGTGGCACAATTCTTCTACGATGTATATTCTGACGACCTTAGCGACACTACATACCCCACAGATGAAGACCTTATCATTGATTTGCAAATCTACGGTATCGCTAACAAAGATTATACATACGCCTATTGTGACTACAGCACCATTCTGACTCTTGTTTCTTTCTGTAAAGACACCGAGGACAACAACAGTCCCGTCACCAGACAGACATTCCGAGTTCGCGAATCAGGAGTCTCACCTGTCGATGAATTTGAATTCTTCGAATAAAACACTGATTCCATACATAAAAACCAAAAACCTGAAAGTCGCAATTGGCCTTCAGGTTTTTTTATTGCAAATCTTTAACTACAAAGATAATCTTGTCAGATAGAGCCGAACCTCGGTTGTTCCGTTTAGTACACTCATCTCCATTTTATTGTCAGATGCCGCTATTATCCAATATTCGCCAGCATCAAGCGGAGTATGTGTGTTATAAATTTTTATATTAGAACCGGTTTGAACATATTTTGCAGTATAAGCACCTGCATTTTCGCCATCCAAAGTAGAAACATTAAATCTCAAATTGTCTGGTATATGAGTAATAAGTCCATTTGTATAGGCCAACTCTTCTAATGATTCGTAAAATTCTAACCTGATGTTATATTTTTCAAATCCGTGTATAGATTCTTTTTCAATAATACCCTCCCACATAGTTAGTCTTACATCGGGTGTAATTGTCGGTTGATAATTGTTTTTTTCACAAGATGTTATAAATAACATCAATGGAATAATTGCTAACATTAAATACTTCTTCATAACATTGTAATTTATAAATCAATAATAATATAATCACGCCTACTCTATCCCAGCTTTTCGGCTGCCGCTGTTATATTGACCTCCTTTAATTAAATCAACTTCAAAATATAATGTCAAATTATCAATTATGTGACACATATATTGCAGTTAAATGTCATAAAAGCAAAAAGGCGTCTCTTTCGAAACGCCTTTCTGTGGACCCGACTGGGCTTGAACCAGTGACCCCCTGATTATGAGTCAGGTGCTACTAACCGACTGAGCTACGGGTCCTGAATACCTATCTTTGAAAAATTTACTTTACCGATACAAAGATAGGGAATTTTCCTTTATTATCAAACTTTGATCTCTACTTCTACTCCGCTGGGTAATTCAAGTTTCATCAATGCATCAACTGTACTTGGAGTTGAGCTATAGATGTCAAGAAGACGGCGGTAAGAATTAAGTTCGAACTGCTCACGTGATTTTTTGTTCACGAAAGTCGAACGGTTAACGGTGAAAATCTTCTTGTCTGTAGGAAGTGGAATAGGTCCGTTCACAACAGCACCAGTCGCTTTCACTGTTTTCACGATCTTATCAGCTGACTTGTCAACCAATGCGTGATCGAATGATTTTAGTTTTATTCTTATTTTTTGACTCATGTTGTAATATTTTATCTGATTATTCATCGTCCTCGTCAAAACGCTTCGAGCCACCTGATTTCTCGATAACCTCTTTAGCAAGGTTTGCAGGTAGTTCTGCGTAGTGAGAGAATTCCATTGAACTTGTTGCACGACCTGATGAGATGGTTCTTAGAACAGTCACATAACCGAATTGTTCAGAAAGAGGAACCTCTGCTTTAACAATTCTTGCGTTGCTCTTAGAGTCCATATTTGTAATCTGACCACGACGTTTGTTAAGGTCACTGATCACATCACCCATATAATCTTCAGGAGTTACAACCTCTAGTGCCATCACAGGCTCCAATAGAATAGGATTTGCCTTAGGTAGTGCGTGACGGAAGGCCATTCTTGCACAGATTTCAAATGACAATGCATCTGAATCGACAGGGTGGAATGAACCGTCCAAAAGGGTAACTTTTAGAGCAGGAACTTCAAATCCGGCCAAAACACCATTTGCCATAGCTGATTTGAAACCTTTTTCTACTGCAGGGATATATTCACGAGGAACGTTACCACCTTTAACCTGGTCAACGAATTGAAGACCTGTTACACCTTCGTCAGCAGGAGAAATCTCAACGATGATATCAGCGAATTTACCTCTACCACCGGTTTGTTTCTTGAATACCTCACGATGCTGTACTGTTCCGCGGATGGTCTCTTTGTAGTTAACTTGAGGAGCACCTTGATTGATTTCTACACCGAATTCGCGTTTTAGACGGTCTACGATAACTTCCAAGTGAAGTTCTCCCATACCGCTGATAACGGTTTGACCTGTATCGTGGTCACTACGAACTGTGAATGTAGGGTCCTCTTCAGCAAGTTTACCAAGAGCTACTCCCAATTTGTCAAGGTCTTTCTGAGTCTTAGGCTCAACTGCAAGACCGATAACGGGATCAGGGAATGAAATAGATTCAAGAACGATAGGGCTACCTTCTGCACAGATGGTATCACCTGTTCTAAGTTCTTTGAAACCTACTGCAGCACAGATATCACCGGCTTCTACAAATTCAATAGGATTTTGCTTGTTTGAGTGCATTTGGTACAAACGAGCTACACGTTCTTTCTTACCTGAACGGGTGTTGAGAATATATGAACCGGCATCCAATTTTCCGGAATATGCTCTCAAGAAAGCCAAACGACCTACGAATGGGTCTGTAGCAATTTTGAACACTAGAGCACAGAATGGCTCATTAGCACTAGGTTTACGTGTAATTTCGGCATCAGTTTGAGGGTCTGTACCTTTAACTTCTTCCACGTCAAGAGGTGAAGGAAGGTATCTCATAACTGAGTCCAAAAGGAATTGAACACCTTTATTTTTGAATGAAGAACCACAGCAGATAGGAACTACTGCCATATCGATTGTTGCTTTTCTAAGAGCAGCAATAATTTCTTCTTCTGTAATAAGGTCTGGATCGTCAAAGAATTTTTGAAGAATACGATCATCATATTCAGCAACAGCTTCCAGCAATTTGCCACGCCACTCTTCTACCTCAGCCATCATCTCAGCAGGAACCTCTTTCAATTCGTAGTTAACCAATTCCTTGCAATCTTGATCATAGTAGATAGCTTTTTGAGATACCAAGTCAATGATACCTGCAAATTTATCTTCTGATCCGATAGGAATACAGATAGGAAGGGCGTTAGCACCCAACTTCTCGTGCATTTCGTCAACTACAGCAAAGAAATCCGCACCGACTCTGTCCATCTTGTTGACATACGCAATCTTGGGAACTCTGTATTTGTCAGCCTGACGCCATACAGTTTCTGACTGAGGTTGAACACGACCTACAGCACAGAAAGTAGCCACAGCACCGTCCAATACGCGAAGTGATCTTTCCACCTCTACAGTAAAGTCCACGTGGCCGGGAGTGTCAATAAGATTTATCTGGTAAGTCTCGTTGTTGTACTTCCAGAAGGCGGTAGTAGCAGCCGATGTAATAGTAATACCTCTTTCCTGCTCCTGAACCATCCAGTCCATAGTAGCAGCTCCATCGTGAACCTCACCTAATTTATGAGTTTTACCGGTGTAAAAAAGTATTCTCTCCGATGTGGTAGTTTTACCCGCATCGATATGGGCCATAATGCCGATATTTCTGGTGTATTTTAAATCTCTTGCCATTAGCTAAATACAATGCTAAAATCTGAAATGAGCAAAAGCTTTATTTGCTTCTGCCATCTTATGCATATCTTCTTTTCTCTTGAATGCAGCACCTTCGCTGTTAAATGCTGCAACTATTTCTGCAGCCAACTTTTCTGCCATAGAATGACCGGAACGCTTACGTGCAAAAAGTATCATATTCTTAATAGCAAGAGACACTTTTCTTTCAGGGCGCACCTCGGTCGGTACTTGGAAGTTCGCTCCACCAACCCTGCGGCTCTTAACTTCTACCTGAGGGGTGATGTTTTCCAATGCTTTTTTCCAAATGTCGAGAGGAGCCTTTTCAGAATCTTTCATCTTCTCGCCTACCATATCAATGGCATCGTAAAAAATAGAATACGCGATACTCTTCTTCCCCTGCAACATAAGATTGTTTACGAACTGTGTTACTAACACTTCGTTGAACTTTGGATCAGGAAGTAGAATCCTCTTTTTAGGCTTCGTTTTTCTCATTTTTAAAAGACTTTAAAAAATTAAATTTTGAATAAATTTTTACTTCTTAGCGGCTGTTTTCTTGGGTCTCTTAGCACCGTATAGTGAACGACTTTGAAGACGTCCTTCTACACGTGCTGTATCCAAGGCACCTCTAAGGATGTGGTAACGTACACCGGGAAGGTCTTTAACACGACCGCCACGCACCAATACGATTGAGTGCTCTTGCAAGTTGTGTCCTTCTCCGGGAATGTATGCGTTGACCTCTTTTTGGTTGGTAAGTCTTACACGAGCTACTTTACGCATAGCTGAGTTAGGCTTCTTAGGGGTGGTGGTATAAACACGCACACACACACCTCTTCTTTGAGGACAAGCATCCAACGCGCGAGATTTACTTTTCTCGACAATAACCTCGCGTCCTTTGCGAACTAGTTGTTGAATTGTTGGCATAAATAATTGTTAATCTTAACTTTACATTCTTCCCGTCAATTTAAACGGGCTGCAAAATTAAACAAAAATTGTCTATATGCAATAGTTCATTCAAAAAAAGTCGCTTACTTTGTGATTGTTACCTATTTTTTACAATCAATATGAAACCTCTATTCCGCAAGAAATTTGAATTCCCGAACACCTTTGTAATAGTATTTGCTCTTATTATAATTGCTGCCGTTGCGAGCTGGTTTGTTCCTGCCGGCGAGTACATAAAACAATCAGACGGAACAATGCTCTACACACAAACCGAATCTTCTCCACAGACCTGGCAGATTCTCTCGGCTCTGTTCAAAGGATTCTCCGCACAGGCTGAGATTATAATATTCATACTTATCATAGGTGGTGCTTTCTGGATCATAAACTCCGTAAAGGCAATGGATGCAGGGATTTACTCTTTCCTGAAATTCACCTCCAGACTTGAAAAATTCCCACTTTTGAGGAAAATCGGGGTCAATAACATCATCCTTACCTTAATTATATTATTGTTCTCGACATTTGGAGCAGTCTTTGGATTGAGTGAGGAGACCATCGCATTTACAGTTCTGATTATCCCTCTTGCCATCTCAATGGGTTACGACTCCATCGTCGGAGTTGCCATCGTATATGTGGCAGCACACGTGGGATTTGCAGGAGCAATGCTCAACCCCTTCACCATCGGAGTTGCACAAAATATGGCAGGACTGCAGATATTCTCAGGAATTGAATACCGCACTTTCTGCTGGGTGGTGCTGAATCTCGTAATGATTACCTTTATATTAATATATGCTGCAAGGGTAAAGAAAAATCCAAAACGCTCGATAATGTATGAGGCAGACGCCATCTGGCGCAACGAACACTCCCGTCACGACTCCGCTCCCGAGATACTCAAAACAAAAGCCTCGTGGGGAGCATTTGTAATCTCTTCAGTGGCTGCAATCCTGTTCTCCATTTTTTACGGAAACAGCTGCAACATAACATTGGGCAGCAGCACATTCGACGCCCCCTGGCTGCTTCCTGCCGCATCTGTTCTGTATATCCTCACCGCATTTATTTCACTCAAAAAGAATGTCAGGATATATGTTTTGACAATGCTCGGTTTCACAATTGTATTTCTGGTAATCGGAGTATTGGGATACAGCTGGTACATAACTGAAATCGCAGCACTTTTCCTTGCACTGGGACTTTTGAGCGCAATGGCTGCCGGATACTCCCCCAACAAATGTGTTCAGGAATTTATGGCAGGGGCAAAAGATATATTCTCTGCTGCTCTGATAGTGGGTCTTGCCTCCGGCATCATCATAATCCTGCGAGAGGGAAAAATCATCGACACCATTCTGTACTCCCTCTCGAGCGGACTGGACGAAGGGACACAGTTGGGTTCCTTGTCGCTGATGTATGGTTTGCAGACATTGATAAATCTGTTTATCCCCTCGGCGACAGCCAAAGCAGCCATAACAATTCCAATTATGGCACCATTCTCCGACCTGATCGGGCTATCCCGCCAGGCGACTGTCCTTGCATTCCAGTTTGGAGACGGATTCACAAATATGATTACCCCCACCTCCGGAGTCCTTATGGCTGTGCTCGGTCTGGCAAAGATTCCTTACTCAAAATGGGTGAAATGGATATGGAAATTCATCCTGATTCTCCTTATTATAGGTTTCTTGCTACTTATTCCCACAGTATATTTGGAACTCAAAGGTTTTTAGCCCTATATTTGCCCTATGGAATGGTTATGTAATTTAATTTTCGGTTCTGGAGTCGCCCACTCCATACTTGTAGTCGCCATTGTAATAGCAATCGGCGTAATTTTAGGCAAATTCAAAGTTTTCGGAATCTCCTTGGGAATGACCTGGATTCTGTTTGTCGGAATCATTGTCTCCCATTTTGGAATCACCATTGACAGCACCACAATGGCTTTTGTGAAAGACTTCGGACTTATCCTCTTTGTCTTCTCACTCGGTCTGCAGGTCGGTCCCGGTTTCTTTGCTTCATTTAAAAAAGGTGGAGTAAGATTAAACACCCTGACCCTCGGACTCGTTCTGCTCAGTGGCGTGGTAACTGTCATCATCCACACCATCACCGGCGTGGAAATGCCAACAATGGTCGGCGTTATGTCAGGAGCAGTAACCAACACCCCCGGACTTGGTGCTGCACAGCAAGCTTACTACGAGGCTTCCGGAGTTATGGATTCCACAATTCCTGCCGGTTATGCGGTGGCTTATCCTTTGGGAGTTGTCGGTGTAATCCTTACACTTTTGGGAATCCGCGCATTGTTCCGTATAAACCTCAACAAAGAGAAAGAGGCTATCGAAAGTGGCAGCAAACCTAAAGACAATGCTTGCAAATTTGCAGTGGAAGTCCGCAATGAATCGATTGTCGGAAAGAGCATTTATGAAATAGACAAATTCATCGGTCACCATTTTGTCGTATCAAGACTTTATCACTCAAATGGTGAAATGGAAATACCCACCTCTCACTCTATTGTGAACAGAGGCGACAGACTGTTGGTTATCACCTCTAAAGACAATGTGGCACGTGTGGAGGCATTTATCGGCAAACAGATTGAGATGGAACAGACCGAGTGGGAAAAACTCGACACCAACCTTGTATCACGCCGATTGGTAGTTACAAAATCTGAAGTAAATGGAAAAACACTCGGAGAGCTTAACATCAGAGCTCAGTTCGGTATCAATATTACTCGCGTCAATCGTGCAGGTATCGACCTTGTGGCTTATCCGGGACTCCAATTGCAACTTGGTGACCGAATTATGGTTGTCGGCAGCGAAAAAGCTATTGCCAAAGTTGCAAACCTTGTCGGAAACTCAGCCAAGAAGCTTCGTGAACCAAACCTTATACCTATATTTATAGGAATCTTCCTCGGAGTAATCCTCGGTTCTATTCCAATTGCCATTTCAGGTTTGTCACAACCCGTAAAATTGGGTATTGCCGGCGGACCTCTTGTAATTGCGATTCTTATTGCACGATTCGGTCCCCGCTTCGGAATGGTAACTTATACCACAATGAGTTCAAATATGATGCTTCGCGAAATCGGTATCTCGATGTTCCTTGCAGCAGTGGGACTCGGAGCAGGAGAAGGATTTGTGGAAGCGGTGGTAAATGGCGGATATATGTGGATTCTTTATGGTGCATTGATTACCATAATCCCCGTACTGATTATCAGTACCATTGCCAGATTTGCTTTCAAACTCGACTATTTCACCATTTCGGGTGTTATCTGCGGAAGCCAGACCAACCCTATCGCCCTGTCATTTATGAACAACACATTTGATGAGGCTCAAATAGCAGTGGCATACGCCACCGTCTATCCTTTGGCGATGTTCCTGAGAGTACTTCTTGCGCAAGTCCTTGTAATCTGACAATAAACATCAGGAATTCACTACTAATTCCAAATAACACAAAGACCGGTCCTGATGAAACTTCAGAGCCGGTCTTTGTTTTATAATTTACAGAAAACTTCTAATAAATCTCTGCCAACATACATCGGGCAGAACCTCCTCCGTTATTCTCGATATATTCGAGTCCCGGAGAGAGTAGTTTATAGTATGATGAAAGCTCTTTTGCCTGTTCGGGAGTCAATGATTTTCGGGCTGTAGAAGACATCACCAAAATAGGCTTTCCGTCACCGCTTTTCAACTCCAGCATATTTCCTGCAAAATTGTTCATCTGCTCGAAAGAGATATCTATCACCTTCTTGCCTGTCCTCTCCAAAGATTCCACAACACTCTGGCGCTGCTGCTCATCGGTGATGGCACTAAGACAGATCACAGCGAATTTTGTTCCGACACTCATCATCACATTTGTGTGGTAAATCAGAGCACCATTCTGGTCGTATGCATCAAAAACAACAGCTGTATAACCCATCTGTTTACAGAAGTCTGCCAACACCTGCTCACTGGTTCTTGGAGAGCGGCCTGCGTATGCTATTTTATTTTCTCTGTCGAAAATCATACTTCCGGTTCCCTCGAGAAAGAGATTCTCACTCTCCCACCAGGTAAGGTCAATGAGCCTTTTTACCTCAAAATTTCTTCTGATATCTTCCAGAAATTCACTCTTACGCTCATTTCGGCGATTTACCGCAAACATCGGATACAAAACCAATGTTCCGTCTTCGTGAGTCGAGAACCAGTTGTTGGGGAAAATCGAATCGGGTGTATAAGGAACCTCAGTATCTTCCGCAATGACAACCTCGACCTTGTTGGCCTTCAACAATGATGCATAAGTAGTAAATTCACGCAACGCATTCTCCTGCGCTTTTTCTCCAAAACCCTCCTTCTGGAAAGTATTATTACCTGCTGTCTGGGGGTTGAATCCAAAACGGACAGGTTTTACCATAAACACTTTATTAGTTGTTTGCATAAGGCATATTTTCAAAAACATCTTTAATAATAGCGATTGCCTCACGCAACTGCTCCTCGTTGATGGTCAAAGGGGGAGCAAAACGGATAATATGTCTGTGGGTAGGCTTTGCCAAAAGGCCTTTTTCTGCCAATGCAAGACAAATATCCCAAGCTTCCACCTCACCCTGAGGCTCGGTAATAATTGCGTTCAACAACCCTTTGCCCCTTACAAACTTGAAGAAAGGTGAGTTGATTTTTGCAACCTCCTCACGGAAAATCTCTCCAAGTCTTTGGGCATTTTCTGTCAATTTCTCATCTGCGATAACCTCCAAAGCTGCCACTGCCACTTTTGCTGCCAAAGGGAATCCTCCGAATGTAGAGCCGTGCTCTCCGGGTTTGATGGTGAGCATAATCTCATCATCAGCCACCACTGCCGATACAGGAAGAACACCACCTGAAAGGGCCTTTCCTATAGTTATGATATCGGGGCGGACACCCTCGTGATCTGTAGCAAACAAGCGGCCGGTACGACCGATACCTGTCTGCACCTCGTCAGCGATATACAGCACATTGTGTTTTTTGCAAAGGTCATAACACTCTTTAAGGTATCCCTCGTGAGGAACATAAACCCCTGCCTCGCCTTGAATAGGCTCACTGATGAAAGCGGCAACTTTATCTCCTTTCTCCTCCAACACCTTGCGCAATGCTTCTGTATCATCGTATGGAATAGAGATGAAACCGGGGGTAAATGGACCATATTGTGAATAACTGTCGGGATCAGTAGAAATCGAAACAATTGTAATGGTACGACCGTGGAAGTTTCCTTCACAAGTGATAATCAACGCCTCATTTTCAGGAATACCTTTCACCTTGTAACCCCATCTGCGGGCAAGTTTCAAAGCTGTCTCCACTGCCTCAGCACCCGAGTTCATCGGCAAAAGTTTGTCGTATCCGAAATATTTTGTAGCCATTTCTTCATAAGGGCCCAAGCAATCATTGTAAAATGCTCTCGAAGTCAAACACAACTTTTGAGCCTGATCGCAAAGTGCCTTAACGATTTTTGGATGGCAATGTCCCTGATTGACAGCAGAATATGCTGACAAGAAGTCAAAATATCTTTTTCCGTCCACATCCCATACAAAAATTCCTTCCCCCTTTGAGAGAACGACCGGTAGCGGATGGTAATTGTGAGCACCGTATTTCTCTTCCTGCTCTATATACTTTTTAGCATTTGGTGAAATGTTCATAATCAATCTCTTTTTAGTAATTATTGTACCTTTTTCTCAAAAACAATGCCTGAACGGTATGCCGCAAGCAATAGTTTAAGGTCTTTGATCTGTCCCTTGAGGCGATCTCCTATATCGGTATCCCCCACAAGGGTACGTTTGGTAACAGACTCGACAACTCTTGTAAAAGACTTGATGTCGACTGCCTCCCTCACCGCTTTTTCGACTGAGCAGAAAGGTTCGTGCTGTGCCAGCAACAATCCGTAAGAGTTATAAATCAATGTGTAGCCTGCAATACCTGTCTCTGACTGATAAGGTTTTGAGAAACCTCCGTCGATAACCAGACGCTTGCCGCCACCCTTGATTGGAGATTCCCCTTTAATGGTCTTGACAGGGGTATGACCATTGATTATATGGCAGTGTTCCCCAACAAGTCCGAACTCCTGAAGAATTGTCTCACAAATATCCTGACGGTCCTTATATTTCAAATAATAGCCAAGGGTCTCTTTGTGAGGAGTCTTGTCGGCGATGAGATATCTTTCAAAAGTAGCCATCTTGTCTTTGTCAAATGGAGGAGCATCGGGACCGCACCACAAATACCACATATAATCCTGTGCATACTCTTTGAGTTTCTGATCCTTCTCCTCATAGAATGCCGCACGGGCGATTTTATCCACTGCATCGAAGAGTGCCTTACCTTTATATATCTTGCCATAAACTTCCACTTCCTTCAATGTGCCATCTTCGTTCAAAGGCATAGATGAGTGGAACAAAAGATTATTGTTTCTCACCAAATACAACGAACCTTTTGAGTATAGGCAGCGGACGTGTTTGTCCAATTTGGCATTGTGGGTAAAGTTATTGAGCAGTCTCTCCACAATATCTGCCTCTTCAGGGGTAAGTGCGTATGGATTGGCAGGATCAACAGTCTCAAAACGAGGGTCTTTCAAAGGATAATCGACTCCCTCGATATTTACGGTACCTTTCTCAAAATCTATCTTATGAAGAAGATTTCTGTCATCCATCTTGAACTCAGGACGACGCGCTATGACCTGTCCTTCGAGTTTGAACTGGATAATGGCAATAGCTTTGTGCATCTGAGCCACCAGACGAGCTTGCTTTTCTGTAAAGTGCTCATTAATCTCTGTCTTTGGCATATATGGAGTACAAGGGTCATCTCCGTAAACATCCATTGCAAAAGTAGCCAAAGGGAGAAGATTGATTCCGTATCCATCCTCGAGAGTTTCAAGGTTTGCATAACGGAGACTCATTCTCAAGACATTAGCCATACAAGCGGCACTACCTGCCGCTGCTCCCATCCAGATGACATCGTGATTACCCCATTGGATATCCACATTGTGATAGTCACACAACAAATCCATTATCAGGTGAGCACCGGGACCTCTGTCGTAGATATCTCCGATTACGTGCAATGAGTCGATGGTCAGTCTCTGAATCACGTGTGCAATGGCACAAATGAATCTCTCTGAGGAACCTGTCGAGATAATGGTATTCAAAATCGAATACAGATATTCGTGCTTGTTGTTATCATTGAGAGACTCGTGGATAAGTTCCTCTATTATATAAGAATACTCTTTTGGCAAAGCCTTACGGACTTTAGAACGGGTATATTTGGATGCCACCACTTCCAACACTTTGACCATATTTACCAAAGTGATTCTGTACCACTCGTTGATGTTTTTCTTCTTTTTGAGAAGTTTCAACTTCTCTTCAGGATAGTAGATCAAAGAGCATAACTCTTTTTTCTCCACATCGAGAAGTTGAGTTCCGAATAGTTCGTCAACTTTTCTTTTAATCACCCCGGAAGCATAAGTCGGAGGCCAAGCGGT
>JAZRBT010000179.1:0-18273 GCA_045635245.1 Candidatus Coprenecus sp. | reverse complement strand
CACAAATCCAATATATGTTGGATGTTATCGGTGTTTCTTCTGTGGATGAGCTAATTAGCCAAACCATTCCTTCTGACATTCTTTTAAATGAGCCCCTAAAAATCGAGGGACATCTTAGCGAAAGCAAATATCTTGCACACCTTAAAGATGTTGCTTCGCAAAACAAAAAATTCCAATCCCTTATCGGTTTGGGATTCTACAGAACAGCTTCATTGCCTGTTATCACCAGAAACATTTTTGAAAACCCCAGCTGGTACACTTCATATACCCCTTATCAGGCAGAAATTTCACAAGGTCGTCTTGAGGCTCTTATCAACTTCCAGACTATGATTTCATCTCTTACCGGTTTCTCTATGTCAAACTGCTCTATGCTTGACGATGCTACAGCAGCCGGAGAAGCTATGAGAATGATTCTTGACCTCAGAAGCCGTGATGCTGTCAAAGCGGGCAAAACCACTTTCTTCGTAGATCAGAACATCTTCCCTCACGTACTTTCAGTAGTGAAAACCAGAGCAAAAGGTCTTGGTATCAACCTTATCATCGGTGATTACAAAGAATTTCTTGCCAACGGTTTCGATGCTATGTGCTATGGTGCATTGCTACAATACCCTGCAGCCGACGGAGAAGTTCGTGACTACACTGAATTCTGCGAAAAAGCACACTCGGCAGGTATTCTTGTTGCTGCATACTGCGACCTTTTGGCACTTACAGTTCTAAAAGAGCCTGCTGCCTGGGGTGCTGACATCGCTGTCGGTACTTCTCAAAGATTCGGTCTTGGTATGGGTTATGGTGGTCCTACAGCAGGCTGGATGGCTACCCGCGACCAATACAAGAGAAATATCCCCGGCCGTATCATCGGTCTTTCAGTGGACAGACTTGGCAAACCCGGTCTGAGACTTGCTCTTCAAACCCGTGAGCAACATATCAAGAGAGAGAAAGCGACCTCAAACATCTGTACAGCTACAGCATTGATGGCTGTTATGTCAGGAATGTATGCTGCTTACCACGGACCTAAGGGTGTCAGCGAAATCGCAATGAACGGTTACAAATATGCACACGTAATCGCTGCAAATCTTCGCAAAGCAGGATACCAGCTTGCAAACGAAAACTTCTTCGACACAATCCGTATCAAAGGTATAAATGCCGAACAAATCAGAGAGAAAGCAGAAGCAGCAGGATTCAACTTCTACTACCCTTGCAATGAGTGCGTACAAATCTCATTTGACGAACTTTCTGATTGTGAAGAAGCTCGCAAGATTGCTGAAATTTTCAACATCACTCTTGAGTGCAGTTGCAGTGCCCTTTCTGACATCTATATGAAGAGAGAGACACCTTTCCTAACAGAAAGCATCTTCAACAAATATCACTCTGAAACAGAGATGATGCGTTATATCAAGAAACTTGAGCGCAGAGATATTTCATTGACTCACTCAATGATTCCTCTTGGATCTTGTACAATGAAACTTAATGCAGCTGCAGAAATGCTTCCTCTAAGCTGGAGCGAACTAACTGATGTTCATCCATTTGCACCTGCTTGGCAAACTCAGGGTTATCTTCAGATTCTAAATGAACTTGCAAACGATTTGAGCATCATCACAGGATTTGACAGCTGTTCACTACAGCCTAACGCAGGTTCTGCCGGAGAGTATGCAGGACTTATGACCATCAGAGCATATATGGAATCTAAAGGTGAAGGTGCAAGAAACACTATCATCATCCCTACTTCTGCTCACGGAACCAACCCTGCAAGTGCTGCAATGGCAGGCTTCAATATCGTATTGGTAGGTTGTGACGAAAATGGTAATATCGATGTTGAGGATCTTCGCGCAAAAGCAATTGCAAATAAAGATTCACTTGTGGGTATTATGATCACATACCCTTCTACTCACGGTGTTTTCGAAGTCAAGATTCGTGAAATCTGCAACATTATCCACGAAAATGGCGGTCAGGTTTATATGGACGGTGCAAATATGAACGGTCAGGTAGGTATTACCAACCCCGGATTTATCGGTGCTGACGTTTGCCACTTGAACCTTCACAAAACATTTGCAATGCCTCACGGTGGTGGTGGTCCGGGAGTTGGCGCTATCTGTGTTGCAAAACACCTTACTCCATTCCTACCCGGTCACCCTGTAGTTCCTACTTGCGGCGGTAAAGATATCGAAGCAGTTTCTGCTGCTCCTTACGGAAGTCCACTTCTTGCTCCTATTACCCACGCTTACATCAAACTTTTGGGTGCTGACGGACTACGCAAAGCTACTGAGATGGCTATCGTAAACGCAAACTATATGGCTACCCGTCTTGCTAAAGAGTTCAAGATTTTCTACACCGGAGTAACCGGCAGAGTGGCTCACGAATGTATCGTTGACCTACAGAACTACAAAGCTGACTACGGAGTGGATGCTACCGATATCGCCAAGAGACTTATGGACTACGGATTCCACGCTCCTACTCTATCATTCCCTGTTCACGAAACATTGATGATCGAGCCTACCGAGAGTGAATCTCTTGAGGAAATCGACAGATTCATCGATGCACTAATCTCTATCAAGAGAGAGTGTGAAGAGATCAGAGACGGTAAAGCTGACAAAGTGGACAACGTAGTGAAGATGGCTCCTCACACAGCTGATGAAGTTTGTTCAGACAACTGGGCACACCCTTATTCTCGCGAAAAAGCTGCTTATCCTCTTGAATGGATCCGTGAGAATAAATTCTGGCCATACGTATCAAGAGTTGATAATGGATATGGTGACAGAAACCTTGTTCCCGTTGTGAAATAACACTCAACCAAACAAAATGAAAAAATATTTATTTTATATTTCAATGACCTTGATTCTTCTCGCTTCGTGCGAGAGGAATCAGGTTATTCCTATTGAAGAACAACTTATTCTTCAGAAAAAAAGCATAACTGTACCAACTGAAGGGGGAACATTTTCAGTTGACTACAAGGCCATTTCGGTTGTATCATACACAATTCCGGAAGGTTCCGGCTGGATTATTCCAGATTCAGATGCGACCAAGAACACTTCCCCATACAGTTCCGGTTCTCTATCTTTTGGAGTCTACTCTTCTGATACACTGTCTCCACGAACCGGTTACATTTACCTTCATTGCCAGGAAGATACAGACACTGTTACTGTATCTCAAAATATGAAAGAGTTCTTATCTTTGCCACAAAAGGAGATTACAATCGACCCCGAAGGGGGAATCTTCTCAGTAGAGGTTTTGACAAATACCACCACCATCTCTTTCAGCTGCCCTGACGAATGGATTTCACTGCTCATTGAGTCAGGAGTGGAAAACCCCGAACTTATTGAGCAAAACAAATATCTTGTAAAATTTGAAGCAGAAGCAGGATCTGTCGATTCGGAGAGAAGCTCTGAAATCTATTTTATATATGGCAAAGGAAGGGACACTCTGGTTGTTAACCAACCTATAAAAGAGCAATTGGTTCTCAATCCTGACAATATCGAGGCTGATGCTTCCGGAGGAACATTTTCCATCGAATTGGGACACAATGTTGACTACACAGTATCTGTTCCCGAGGGTGCCGACTGGGTAAGTATCCCTGCCACTCAGAACAGTTCATACGTAAGAGAGAAAATTTCAATTGTTCTTGAGAGAAACAATGATACACAGACAAGAGAATGTACCATTTCGTTCCGCAGCGAAGATGAAGATTTGAGTGCTGACCTTCAAATCTCCCAAAAAGGGATTTCTGTGAACTATCTCAATTTTATGGGAATGGAAAATCCAGGCTGGTACAGCTTCACTCCCGGAGCAGAATTCACTATCGAATACGAAAAATTTGTATCCCAATATGCTGTCACAAACCGTAACGGCATAGGTGGATTCAGAATCGTATCTGGCGAAAACTATTTCGTAATGGAAGGTATCGACAAAGACCTTGTTGTGGGTAACACTTTCACCATTCAGACACTCCAGAACTTCCTTAGCAACTTCAACCGCAACGAAACAGGCACTTATGTCCTTGAGAAAGTTTCGGAAGAAGATGGAACAATGTGGTTGTTTGACCACCAGAAAGACCAAGGAATGATTGTAAAAAATAAATAACACCGACTATGCGAAATACTAAATTGATATCTATATTACTCAGCGCTGCTTTGTTATTTATTCCCTTGTTTGCAAATGCAGTAGTGGCAGATCCCAAGCCAAAAACAATTACCCAACCCGACGGTACAAGACTTACCATCACAGTTCACGGAGACGAGTTCCTGAATTGGACTACAGTAGGAAACCGCCTTGTGGAGAAAGGAAAAGATGGCTTTTACTATTATGCCACATTCAATAATGATGGAACCAAAACCATTGGCGCCACACGTGCCACAAACTCTTCCATCATCCCTACCACAGCTCCTGTAACTCCTCCTCTTTCAGCAATCCAGATTGCCAAAGAGCGCAGAAACACAAGAAACAATATCACCAGATCATCATCAATTTCACTTGGAAGCAAGAAATTCCTTGTATTGTTGATTGAGTTCAGCGATTTGCCTTTCACTGTAAACAACCCCCAACAGGCATTCAGCAACCTGCTGAATCAAGAAGGCTACAGTAAAGATGGTGCCACCGGCTCTTCAAGAGACTACTATTATGAGAACTCTTCGGGAGCATTTGACCCCTCTTTTGATGTGTATGGTCCTATCAAAGTCTCTGGCGGTTATGCAGAATATGGTTCAAATGACTACTACGGATTCGAGCCTACCGACTATCTGTTGGCAGAAGCCTGCAGACTTGCAGACAACGATATAGACTTCTCGGAGTATGACCTTGATTCTGACGGATTGGTGGACAATGTCTTCTTCTTCTATGCAGGACACAATGAAGCTGAAGGTGCCGGCGAAGACCGTATCTGGCCACACGCCTGGGCTATCTACAGAGATAATGTGTTCCTCGACGGAGTACAAGTTTTCCAATTTGCCTGCACATCTGAGTACAACGGATATGCCGGTACAAGTATGGCCAACATCGGAACATTCACCCACGAATTTGCACACGTTATCGGTCTTCCAGACTTTTACGACACCAACTACGAAGAGGATGGCTACGGTAATGGTTTGAGCAACCTTTCACTTATGTCGGGAGGTTCCTACAACAATAACAACTGTACCCCTCCTTATCTGAATGGTATCGAAAGAAATATGTTGGGATGGATGGATGAATTTGAAGTATTGTCTGCTTCCGGAGACATTACCCTTGAACCTATTTGGAACAACATCGCATATATCACTTACACCGACAATCCCGGAGAGTTTTATATGTATGAATCGCGCCCTGCTGTAGGCTGGGACAAATATATAGGTGGTCAGGGTCTGGCTATCTACCACGTGGACCAGTCGAAGAATCTGGTAAATGGAAACTATGCAGACAGACTCTGGCAAGGTGGCTACGACATTAACTCTTATGCTGCGCACCAATGTTTTGACCTGATCGAATCGGTGGCAAGCGAGAGTGATATCTGGAGTGCAGAAGACTTGTTCTTCCCCGGAGCATCCGGAAAGAGAACTTTCAATGCAACTTCCACCCCTGCGTCAATCACCTGGGCAGGTCATCCCACAGGTTACAATATTTCAAAGATAACCCTTAGCGGTGACAATGTTACATTTACCCTTAAAGTTGACCACGAAAAGAAGATTGAAGGTATTGTCCGTGATAAGAATGGAGAACCCATTCCTAATGTAAATATAAAAATCACCCCTGTCGCTTCTGCCGGCAACTCTGCTTCAAGACTGAATATTTTGGGTAAAACCTCCCAAGAGAGTATTATTCTAAGAAGTGATGAGAATGGTGCTTACTCTGCAAATGTCACAGACTTTGACAATTACTCAATGTTCCAGATCAATGCTTCACTTTTGGGATATATGGATTATTCAAATATCGTGGAAGTTATCGTAGGTACCTGCACTCACGACATCACTCTGCTTACTTACTCGGAGAATATGGACATCGAGTTGAAGAAACATAATGAATTGACATCTTCTCTCGGTTCGAATGACACAAGCATCGACTGGTGGGCTAAAGTAACTTTTACAGCTCAGGAGTTAAGCAGTTACTCCTCTTTCAAATTCAACAATATCTCATTTACCATAATGGGAGAGAGCGTCACAGAGTTTGGTGTAAATATTTACAGAGGTGATGAATTGGTTTACACTGCGGATGTTCCATCAGATGCCATTAACTTCGGAACCACTACCACCGTACTTGTAAATGGAGATGTCGAAATTCTTCCCGGTTATGATTATTCTTTCGGATATTATGTCAAAGGCAGCGATAGCGGCTATCCAATGGCAATAGATGCCGGACCATATACCAGTGGTGGTGGAGCCTACTCCTTTGATGGTATCACCTGGTACAGTCTGGAAGATGCAGGAATCCCTTACAACTTTATGATTTCAGCTACACTGTCCCAATCATTCTCTGAGTTTGAAGGTCTTGGAATAACTATGATTGTATCTCCCAAAAACATCTACACTGCCGGAGAAACATTCGTGTTTGAAACCACCAAAACCATTAAAGAGATAACCTCTACCGAGTGGTTCTTTGACCAAGTTCCTCAAAATGAAGGATCTGTAACCCTTACTCAGGGTGAACACACTATCAAAGCTGTGGTTACCTACGCTGATGGTTCTTCAGATATTCTTGTCAAAGAGATATTGGTTGAATAATCAATGGAGTGATGAAAAATTTGTTGATATCCATTTCAGCGATTTTGTTATCTGCTATACTGATTGCATCCTGCGGAGACTCTTCGGAGGATGCAACAGATAGCTTTTTCTCCTCCGGATCTTACGATTCCGGCAAATCGGACGGAAATTTCTACTCAGACAAAAGATTGAGAAAAGATCTCGATTCGCTGATTGACGAAATCTGTAAAATCGGGACATCACCTTTATTAAACAAACTCATTTCCAGAGAAATTTCTCTTGAGAGTGAAAACGAAAACCTGTCGGAACGCCCCGATTACCTGATGCCGCTGAACAAAGCAGCAGAGGCGACTACACTGGAGAAAAAATACAGGGCAGCAGTCATCTTCAAAGCAGATATGGAGGTAGCATCGATGTACAGCAAACCTCTGACCGACTACAAACAGACCATTGCAAGACTGCTGGTCGATATCAATAATCCGGGATTCAACATAAACCTCAACGAATCCCACCGCCGAAGTGCCAAAGCGATAAGGAATATGATTAATGAGCTTTATAATGAAGCATATAAACAGAACTCCGTTAATCTTTTCTGGGAAGCAGCTGTGGCCTGTGCTATTGAGGAGTTATATCTTTTAAGCAACAATATCGACAAAATCCCATTGATTCTCAATGACAATCAGGTGAGAAACATCTTCAAACGGATATCCCTGATTACCAATGGAATCAACTTATCATCCAAGGAACACCGCGAGCTGTCGAAGACCAAAGAACTCCTCAAGACAGTGAGTGCAATGAACAGCCAGAATGTATCCCAACTGCAAAAGAAATTGCAGGAGAATCGGGAAACTTTACAATCGGTACGCGATAATTTGATTTAAGAATCATATCTCTGAAACAGAACTTCATCCTGCTATCGGGATGAAGTTTTTTTACGAAATGTTACAAGATATTGCAACTCCCTTTCATATCTTTGCATTATGAAAAGGAGGATTGTTACATTTGGCAGATATTTTAGCGAATTTATGGAAGGGCTTACTGCCAAGGCGAGGGAGAAAGTAGATTATGGACTTGTACTATTGAAAACCCAAAACAGATTGTCCGCAAAGTTTGTGAAGCATATTAGAAACGGCATATATGAACTAAGGGTAGAATATAATAGCAATATCTATAGGGTATTCTTCATTTTTGAAGAGGATTATATTGTCGTTTTGTTCAACGGATTTCAGAAAAAGGGACAAAAGACTCCTGAAAGTGAAATAGCCAAGGCATTAAAGATTAAGGAAGAATATTATGAATACAAAAGAAGAAATGGTTCAGGATTATGATGCTGTACTTGATGCACGATATGGGAAAGAAGGGACCCCTGAAAGGATTAAGTTTGAGGAGGATGCTTACTCGTATTATACGGGATTGATTCTTCGCAATGCACGAAAGGAGGCTAAAATTTCTCAAACAGAACTTGCAAGGCGGACTCAGACAACAAAGTCATACATTTCCCGCATAGAAAACGGGGTAATTATCCCAAGTGTCGCTGTATTCTATAAAATGATATCGGCCCTTGAAATGAGTGTAGAAATTGTTAAACCGGCAGCTTCCGGACTTGGGTACACGGCACAAAGAAATTACCTCAGCGAACCGGAACAAGCACCATATGGAGAAAATGAACACACTGAATAATTCACACCAGGAAAACTCACAGGCCTGCTATCGGGATGAAGTTTTTTTGTATAAAAAAGAAAAGTTCATACTTTTGCAACTGCATAGGAGCCCAAAAAGAGATTCGTCTTTACGGGTTAAAAGGGAATCCGGTGAGAATCCGGAACAATACCTGTTGCTGTAAATCCCTCTCCCAAAGGAGAAATTTATTGTACTCTTTGCCACTGGTTACTACTGGGAAGGCGCAATAAAGGGGATAAGTCAGAAAACCTACCTACGCCCAATAGATTTAAACCTGCAGGATAACGGGTTATAAACCAAATAATAAAATGAACAGACTATTTTTAGCAATTACAATTTTGTTTTTGACAATCTCGTGCAATATTGATAATGTATTGACAGGAGATCTTGCACCCGAAATTACCTTTGAGAACAACAACGGAGTCTTCAGAGTAAAGCAAGGGCGTACAATCACCATTTCCCCAAAATACAACAATGTGGAAAATGCCCAATACTGCTGGAGCCTAGGTTCAGAGGTCCTTTCCACCGAGCCCGAGCTGGTCTATAGCAATGATATTGTCGGACAATACTACATCACCCTTACCGTCACTACCCCCTCCGCTCAAGAACAAAGAGACCTGAGAATCGATGTAGTGGAACTCGAAATACCTTGGGTTTCACTGCCAAATGCTGAGGAAGGATTTATAATCAGCACAGACTCGGAACTGAGACTGAACCCCTCGGTAAAAGATTGCTCCATTGAGACTGCTTTTTGCTGGTATATAGACGATACACCTGTTTCGCAGGAGCAGAATTATATCTTTTCGAGCGAGGTCACAGGGGAGTTTGCCGCAAAATTTGTTGCCCGCAACGATGACGGTGCAGACTCGCTCACTTTTGCAATCGCAGTCTGCCTTCGCGAGGATCTCCCGATGGGGTGGTCATTTGATCAGACCGAATACAACTATTCGAGCGGCCGCAGCATAAAAATCTCGCCAGCGGAAATCATCAATGGAGAGGATGCTATCTTCTGTTGGTTCGTGGATGGGGAGTTGGTCCAGGAGGATACTATACCTTATTATTTATGTTCCATTTCAGAAGAGGGAACATACACCATAACCGCTACCGCTTCCCGCCAAATGGGCACTTCCGAAGCTGAACTTTCCCAAACTCTTACAGTCAATGTTCTGCCTCAGGAAGGTCAATTCTACAGACCGAAATCGGCAACCAGCCAAGCCCGTTTTGACAAAATTTATGAATACACCCCTGCTCCGGGACAGTTTATAAATGATATCCTGTCGAGCGGATTTTCGGGAGTGGAATCCACTATGGAAGAGGCAGTTGAATATGCACAGCAAAGACTCGGTGAGGATATATGGATTTCGCTGGGAGGATTTGGAGGATATATCGTGGCTGGATTTGACCACAGCGTAGATTGCACCGGAGGATACGACCTTGCCATCAGCGGAAACTCTTTCGACGGAGCTTCAGAACCGGGCATCGTGTGGGTAATGCAAGATGAGAACGGAGATGGCCAGCCCAATGACACCTGGTACGAATTGCGAGGAAGTGAAACAGGGACAGGAGAAACAATTTACGATTATGCTGTCACCTACTATCGCCCCACCTCGAGCGGAATGGATGTTCAATGGACTGACAATCAGGGCTGCAGCGGCGAAATAGAGTATCTTAAACAATACCACAATCAGGACTTTTATTTCCCTTCGTGGATCAAAGAAGATAAATACACCCTCCGCGGAACAAGATTGCAGGCAAAGAACTATGACTCTTCCGGAAATGGAGCTATTTGGGTACTTCCCCCATACGATTGGGGCTATGTGGACAACAATTCCTCTATCGACCTTTTGGGCGGAGAGAACTCGGCAGAGGGAAATCCCTCAATGAATCTCTTCAAAATCTCCAATGCAATCGACTACGCAGGAAATCCTCTCAATCTGGCCTACATAGATTTTGTGAAAATCCAATGCGGAGTAAATGCAAAAAGCGGATGGGTAGGAGAAACCTCAACCGAAGTTTCAGGGATATATGACTATAATTCAATGCAATAGATGACAATATTTTATAAAATTCTCAGTTCATTATCACTACTCCCTCTTCTTTTTGGATGTATGAAGTGGGAGTATGGTATTGAGGAAGACTTCAACGCCACAGCAGAGGGACTTTTCATTGTAAATGAGGGAAATTTCCAGTATGGAAATGCCTCTCTCTCCTACTACGACCCTGCATCCCAAAAAATTGACAACGAAGTCTTTCAAAGGGCAAACGGAATGAAACTCGGAGATGTTGCCCAATCTATGATAATCAGAGACTCTATAGGCTGGGTGGTGGTAAATAACTCCCACGTGGTTTTTGCTATAAACATCAACACTTTTAAAGAGGTGGGAAGAATCACCAACCTCACCTCTCCCCGATATATCCATTTTATCTCAGATGAAAAGGCATATATCACACAGGTTTGGGACAACCGCATATTTATTGTCAATCCCAAAAAATATGAAATAACAGGATACATCGAGTGCCTGGGAATGGAGATGGAGAACGGTTCCACCGAGCAGATGGTCCAATTCGGAAAATATATCTTCGTAAACTGCTGGTCCTATCAGAACAAAATCCTGAAAATCGATACAACCACAGATACCGTTGTGGAGGAACTGGCTGTGGGAATCCAGCCCAACTCCCTGAAACTCGACAGCAATAACAAATTGTGGACAATTACCGACGGAGGATATGAAAACTCCCCATACGGAGTAGAGGCACCTGCTCTTTATTGCATTGATGCGGAAACTTTTACAATAGAAAAAGTATTTCAGTTCGAGATGGGAGACGAACCTTCGGAAGTACAATTGAACGGAACCGGAGACAAAATATACTGGATAAACAAAGGGGTCTGGGAAATGGATATCTACTCCACTATGCTCCCTGTCCGACCACTTGTCCCATACAACGGAACCATTTACTACGGACTCTCCATCGACCCCAGGACCAATGAGATTTATATAGCCGACGCAGTAGATAATGTCCAGCCCGGAATGGTCTGCCGCTACTCGAAAGAGGGGGCACTGATAAATCAGTTTTATGTAGGGGTTATCCCTGGAGCTTTTTGCTGGAAATAGATGTGTATGAAAAGTATATCTGTTACCATATTATCATTTTTACTGCCTTTGATGATGTTTGCCCAGCAACAGGAGAGCATCACCAAAAGGGTCCATCATATCGATGAGGCTCAGGTTTATGCCGACCGCCCGATGAAAGAAATCGGAGTGCAGAAAACTTCTTTGGACTCTATCAAATTAAAAGAAAACATTGCCCTTTCGATAGCAGATGTCCTCACTTTCAACTCCTCTATTTTTGTAAAGAATTACGGCCGCGCAACC
Organism: Candidatus Coprenecus sp.; assembly: GCA_045635245.1. Classification (GTDB taxonomy): domain Bacteria; phylum Bacteroidota; class Bacteroidia; order Bacteroidales; family UBA932; genus Coprenecus. The sequence continues at coordinate 6,557 of JAZRBT010000179.1, read as the reverse complement.
CTCTCTACAGTCTCATTCAGAGGAACTTCCGCATCACACACCCAAGTGAGTTGGAATGGGATGAAGATAAACAACCCAATGCTGGGAATGACCGACTTTTCGATGATTCCCTCCTATTTCATAGACGACGCCTCACTTCTGCACGGCACATCCTCGGTAAATGAAACCGGCGGTGGGCTTGGCGGTTCGGTCAAACTCTCGACTACCCCTGCCAATGCAGATGGCTTCGGAGTGCAATATATCCAGGGTATCGGTTCCTATAAGACTTTTGACGAATTCCTCAGACTCACCTACGGAAATGCAAAATGGCAAATCTCCACAAGGGCTGTCCTCTCCTCTTCCGCAAACGATTTCAAATACCGGAATCACGACAAAAAGGAGAATGTCTACGATGAAAATATGAATATCATCGAACAGTATTACCCCATTGAAACTAACAAAAGCGGCTCATTCAGAGACTTCCATTTGCTTCAAGAGGTTTATTACAACACCCTGAGAGGGGACCGCTTCGGGCTGAATGCCTGGTATATAAATTCCAATAGGGAACTGCCGTTGCTCACCACCGACTATTCGGACGCTGCCGATTTTGACAATCGCCAGAGGGAGCAGACCTTCAGAGGTATTTTGACTTGGGACCACCTCCGCTCAAACTGGAAAGTCTCTGCCAAAGGGGGATATATCTACACCTGGATGGCCTACGACTACAAAAGGGATGTCGGAAATGGGATTATGGCAGAAATGACCCACTCCCGCAGCACCATAAACACCATCTACGGACAGGCTGAAGGGGAATACTACATTGGCAAAAAATGGCTCTTTACAGCGAGCCTCTCCGCTCATCAACACTTTGTAACGAGTCGGGACAAAAACATCATCACTCAGGAGGGTAATAAAGCGATAGTGGGTTATCAGAAAGGGAGAATTGAACTTTCAGGAGCTCTATCTGCCAAATGGAGACCTATTGACCGAATGGGAATTTCGCTGATTCTCAGAGAAGAAATGTACGGCACAACCTTTACTCCGATAATCCCTGCACTGTTTGTCGACGGAGTTATCTCCCAAAAAGGGAACATTGTCGCAAAAGCCTCTATTTCCAGAAATTACCGCTTTCCATCTTTGAATGACCTCTATTTCCTCCCAGGAGGAAACCCCGATTTGAAAAACGAAAGCGGATGGAGTTACGATGCAGGACTCTCTTTCTCGGTCGGAGAAGAGGGGGTCTATACCCTTTCGGGCTCTGCCACCTGGTTTGATTCATATATCCACGACTGGATTATCTGGCTGCCCACTACAAAAGGATTTTTCTCTCCCAAAAACATAAAGGATGTACACGCCTACGGAGTTGAAATAGAGGGAAAATTGGATTGGGTTTTTGCAAAAGAGTGGAAACTCGATATCAGCGGAAACTTCTCCTGGACCCCCTCGATAAACCAGGGCGAGCCTGTCTCCATTGCCGACCAGTCGGTAGGAAAACAGCTTCCCTACGTTCCGGAATACTCCTCTTCGGTCAACGGAAGAATCTCCTGGAGAGGCTGGGCATTCACCTACAAATGGTGCTACTATAGTGAACGCTTCACAATGTCGAGCAACGATATTTCCCTGACCGGGAAACTCCCCACCTATTTTATGAGCAACATCGTTCTTGAAAAGAATCTCTCATTCAAATGGGCAGATCTCTCCCTCAAAGGAGCTGTAAACAATCTCTTCAACGAAGAGTACCTTTCTGTCCTCTCCCGCCCGATGCCCGGAATAAACTTCGAGATATTCATCGGAATCACCCCAAAATTCTGATTTTGACGAATGGGTAGACGAGCTTTCATTTCTTTATTGTATCTTTGCGGTTGATATGCCAAAAGCCAAAAGTAAAGTTGAGATAAAGAATAAGAAGGCCTCTTTCGAATTTGAATTTTTGGAGACCTTCACTGCGGGTATTGTCCTTACCGGGACAGAAATCAAATCTATCAGAGCGGGAAAAGCTTCTCTCCCTGATAGCTATTGTTATTTTGTAGCGGGCGAACTATATGTGAAAAATATGCATATTGCCGACTACTGGTGGGGTTCATTCAACAAGCACGACCCCAAAAGAGACCGAAAACTTCTTTTGAACCGCAGGGAACTGAGGAAACTTGCCCGCGCCATTAAAGAGAAAGGACTCACCATCGTTGCCACACGCCTGTTTATCAGCGACAACGGATATGCAAAACTGAATATTGCATTGGCACGAGGTAAGAAAGAGTACGACAAACGTCACTCAATCAAAGAAAAAGATATGCGTCGAGACGCACAATACTCCTAAAATTTATGATTAAACTGATCTGCGTTCTTGGTCCGACAGCATCGGGCAAAACTAAATATGCCGTAAGACTTGCAAAAGAAATCGGAGCTGAAATCATCTCTGCCGATTCCCGTCAGGTCTATCGCGGAATGGATATCGGAACAGGAAAAGATATAGCAGATTATACCATTGACGGAGAACAGATCCCCTACCACCTGATAGATATTGCAGATGCAGGGGAAAAATACAACATCTTCCGCTACCAGAGAGACTTTGCAGCAGCCTACAAAGATATCACCTCCCGAGGCAAAAAAGTGATCCTTTGCGGCGGTTCGGGACTATACATCGAAGCAGTAACAAAAGGATACGAACTTCCCGATGTACCCCAAAACCCAAAGCTCCGCGAAGAGCTTGAACAACGCAGCACCGAAGATCTGATCGACTTGCTGAAAAGTATGGTCAAAACCCATAACTCTACCGACTACGATACTCGCAAAAGGCTTATAAGAGCTTTGGAAATAGCATTCTACAAACAAGAACATCCTGAAGACGAAGGAATCTATACTCTCGATGAATCATTCCCCCGATTCAAACCCGAAGAGGTTCAATATATCGGTATCGATGTCTCTCGCGAAGAACGCGTAAGGAGAATCGACTCCCGATTGGATGCCCGTCTGCAAGAAGGAATGCTCAGCGAAGTCCAGGGACTCCTCGACAGCGGAATCCCCGCCGAGGATCTCATCTACTACGGTCTCGAATACAAATTTGTCACCCTCCACCTCATTGGAGAACTCACCTTCGACCAAATGCGCGAACAACTCGCCATTGCCATCCACCAATTTGCCAAACGACAAATGACCTGGTTCCGCGGAATGGAACGCAAAGGGACTAAAATTGAGTGGGTTAAACCTTAAAACATTTATACAAACAAATGATAACAGGAGAGATTAAAAGTCGCATTGATGCGATATGGGATACTTTTTGGATAGGAGGTATTACTAATCCTATTACGATAGTTGAACAGATGACATATCTGTTTTTTATAAAGATGCTTGACGACACCCAAAAGACAAAAGAGGCAAATGCCACACTGATGGGAGTCCAGGTAAAAGATCCTATATTCAAGGAGGGGAGTTGGTTAAATCCCGAAACCGAGAAACAAGTTCCATACAACACATTAAGATGGAATGTCTTCAAGAATAAGGAGGCTGAACAAATGTATGGTATTATCAGTCGGGATGCCTTCTCTTTTATCAAGAATCTCAATGTAGGCAGAGAGAGTTCCTACAGCCGTTTTATGGCAAATGCTACATTCCTCATTCCGAATCCAAGAACTCTTGTCAAAGTCGTGGAAGGGATTGACGCATTGGATATGAACAATCGCGACACAATGGGAGATGTATATGAATATGTTCTTGGGAAAATGGCAGCATCGGGAAACAACGGACAATTCCGCACCCCTCGCCACATCATAAAAATGATGGTTGATTTGATGCAACCAAAAATCAATGATATTATCTGCGACCCGGCAATGGGTAGTGCCGGATTTATTGTTGAAAGTGCAAAATATATCCAAGAAAAATTCAAATCGGAACTGCTCAAAAAAGATAACGCCAACCACTATAAAAATGGTTTACTGCACGGATTTGATACCGACAGCACAATGCTTCGCATAGGCGCAATGAACCTTATGCTCCACGGAGTTGACAATCCCGATGTAGAATACAAAGACAGCCTCTCGACCGACAATACCGACGAGAACAAATACACCCTATGTCTTGCTAACCCTCCATTCGCAGGTAGTCTCGACTATGATGCTGTAAGCAAATCAATCCTTGCCATCACCAAAACCAAAAAGACCGAACTACTCTTTATGGCACTATTTGTAAGGATGTTACAAACCGGAGGCAGATGTGCGTCCATTGTTCCAGATGGTGTACTTTTCGGGACAAGTACAGGGCACTTGGCAATCAGAAAAGAAATCGTTGACAATCAGAGACTACAGGCAGTTATTTCAATGCCTTCAGGGGTATTCAAACCATACGCAGGAGTATCCACTGCAATCCTTATCTTTACCAAAACCAACGCAGGAGGTACAGATAAAGTGTGGTTTTACGATATGAAAGCGGATGGTTTCACTTTGGATGACAGGAGAAACCCTATTCCTCAAAATGACATTCCAGATATCATTAGCCGTTTCCACAATCTTACGGAAGAAGAGAACCGAACCAGAAAGAATCAATCATTCCTTGTTCCCGTAGAAGAGATTCGTGAAAAAGGGTACGACCTCTCTATCAACAAATATAAAGAGGTAGAACGTGAAAGAATCGTATATGAAAAAAGCGATGTGATTTTAAGGCGTATCGAAGAACTCGAATCCGAGATACAAAAAGCAATGTGCGAATTAAGGAAAATGGTTTAAGTCTATGATAACAAAAGAGGAACTACAGGCACTACTAAATAGTACAGAAACTTATCGTATCGAAAAAACTATTTCAACATCCAACAAAGATAAGTTTTGTGAGGCAATATGTGCTTTTGCTAATGATATGCCTAATTCCAGGAAACCTGGGTATTTATTGATTGGTGTAGAGGACAATGGCAAAAGATCTGGATTAAAGGTAACAGATTCTCTTTTGAAAAACATATCATCTATTCGCACAGAAGGGAACATTCTTCCTCTCCCCGTAATGAATGTTGATTACATCTCTTATGAAGATGGAGATGTTCTAATAGTAGAGGTTTTCCCTTCCGAGTTCCCTCCTGTCCGCTACCACGGAAGAACATACATCCGTATAGGTCCAAGAAAGGACAAAGCAACCACCCAGGAGGAAAATATGCTTGTAGAACGAAGAAGTGTAAACTTCAACACTTTTGATACCACGCCTTGCTTAGAAGCAACACTTAACGACATTGACACCAAACTCTTCGTAAATGAATATCTACCCAAAGCGATTAACGAAGATGTTCTTATTGGGGACAAGCGCAACATTAAAGAACAAATGGCGTCTCTCAGACTCTATAATTTAACTTACGACTGTCCAACATACGCAGCAATAATACTATTCGGAAAGAATCCAAAATATTTCTTATTCGGTAACTATATACAATATGTAAATTTTGGAGGGACAAACAACGCATCCTCCATTCTGAACGAGAAAGTATTTGAGGGCAATTTAATGACATTGCTTCCTCGTATCGACGCTTTTATTGAGGACTCATTAATAATAGCTCGTCCTGTCCCTATTAGCAATTTAAGAGAAAAGACTGTAAGAAACTACCCCAAATGGGCTATCAGAGAATTGGTAATGAATGCCTTAATGCATCGGGATTATAAAACAAACACACCTATTAAATTATATCAGTATATTGACCGATTAGAAATAACAAATGCCGGAGGTCTTTATGGCAATGCCCGCCCCGAGAATTTCCCATTCGTAAACGATTACAGGAATCCTATTATCGCAGAAGCACTAAGAGTACTAGGATATGTAAACAAGTTCAATCGTGGAATCACAATGGTACAAGAAGAACTCCAAGAAAATGGAAATAACAAAGCTGTTTTCGATGTTAGTAAACTTACTGTTTTTCTGGTAACTGTTAATGATAGAACTACCACAAAAACTACCACAAAAACTACCACAAAGATTATTGAACTTATCATAAACAACCCACATATATCTCGTCAGGAGCTCTCTGAAATTATAGGAATTTCTATCAATGGTATTAATTGGCACATCAAAAGATTAAAAGCAAATGGAATACTAACACGCGAAGGTGGACGCAAGAGGGGAAAATGGATTATTAACGAAAATAAATAAAACGGTGTATGAATGACTTGCAGCTAATCGAACTTATAGAGGCAATAAAATCCCCAGACTGGTGGGGAGTAGGGATAACATTTTTCGCAGCAATAGTCGCAGCAGCCATCACCTACATATTAGGGAAACGACAGAATAAAATACAGGAACAACAAACAAAGGTTCAGGAGTACGAACTATACAGAAGAATATATAAAAGCCTTATCCAAATAGAGACATTTGCTGATACCATTTTTATTAAAATTGCATATACTCTACTCTACACAAATGAGAAAGACAGAAAAATAGAGTTGATTAAAGACATTCTATCTGAGGCAAATGTGCTAGGATTATCCATTGAGGAGTGTTCACTTGACATAGAACTCAAATTCTCTGACAGGACTCAAGAAATTAAAAATTACTACCATTTCATTATTCAAACAAGAAATATTCTTACACTATTATTAACATATATCGAAGTA
>JAZRBT010000178.1:0-8182 GCA_045635245.1 Candidatus Coprenecus sp. | reverse complement strand
CTTGGCTCACAGAACGACATGGCTACGATCCGACTTGGATTCGGAATGGGTTATTATTCACCTCTTTTTGACCAAGATGGATTCATTAATGATTATTATAGCAGCGGTCCTTCTCCTCGTCAAATGGATGAAAGTACAATTAATGAAGCTGATTACTGGTCAGGATACTACAACAAATTGGAGTTCAGAACTCTTCAACCTGTAGAACTTGATGCTGATTTCAATGTAGAGTTGAACCTTACTCCTAAAGGTGGTTCAGTCCTTATCTCACCTGATGATGAAATTATGCAATATGTATTTATGGCAATGGATCAGGATACTTATAATATGGTACTTCCTTATCTTAACAATGATCCTACCTTGATGCAATGGTATGTAACATCATACAACGCTATGATGATGTTGGGTGCTACCACCATTATGGGTGATATGATGATCGACCTTGAAGAGTTGTTCTGGGAAATGTACAAAGACACCAACTACTATATTTTCCTTGTAGGTATGTCTGATGAAACAGGTATGGAACAAGTTTACGAAGAGATTGTATTCACTTTGCCTGATGCAACCAAACCTGCTCCTAGAGTTAACGTAACTGCTATCAACAACCCTTATGGTGAAGAGAGCCCTTATCAAGTTTGGTTCAATGTTCAAGCACCTGATGGAGATTTGGATGAAGCTTACTACCTATGTAACTACTCTCGTGAATTTGACAATATCCTTTCAATGGGTGAAACATATTCAAACTATATTTCATACTATGGTGCTGAATTCACACAATCAGAGATTGCAGCTATCAACTCTGAATCGGGTCTTGATGTTATGTTCACAAGTATTCCTAACGTACAATCTCGTTTGGTAGTTCAAGGTATCAACGATGAAGGTACTCCAAGTGATGTGGACAATGATCCTAATGCATTTGCTGACAACAAAACAATCCGCGTTCTCCCTAAACCTCAAGTCGACTCTCCTTTGTTCGAAGAATTGGCAGGTGAATGGACCGCTACAGCAAACATTTGGTATAGAACCTATATCAATAATGTTCTAACCAGAATGGAAGAAACTGTAGTTTCTAAAGTTGTTATTGGTGAAGTTACCTCTCCTGATACTACTCCTCAAGAGGTTTATGACGTTTACGAAGAAGCTTTGGGTTCTGACTATAGCAAAGAATATGTAGACAACCTATATGAAAACTTCTTGATTGAACAAGATATCTTCAATGAAGACGTACGTTCACAAAACAGACTCCTATGTCTTGGATTTGACTTTGCATACGATTCTTGGAACGAAAAGAGAGTAGCTTCAGCTTCTCCTTATGAATTGTTTATCCACGATTCATACGGTGCTGTAAACAACGCAGGTATTTTCTATGACTTCGGTAACAAATGGTATTTGGAAATTGATGAAGAAGGAAACTTGACAGCTCCTTTCAACAGCGACCGTCTATATCCTACCAACGCTTGGAACTATTCAAGCGAATTGTATATGACCGGTATTACTCCTGCTGATGGACAAGGTTATGCATATTCAATTATGAGACCTACCGGTGACCCTGAAATCTGGCCTGCATTTGATGTTGAACTTTCAGAAGACCACAACACAATGACAATCAAGGCTTACGAATTGAATGGTATGCCTGCATATCCTAACCTATCATACGAATCTTACGGATATTCATACGTAGTATATTGGACAGTATGTTCAGAAGTTGTATTGACCAGAGGTTGGGACGAGTCTAACAATTACGAAGGAATCGGTACTTCATATTCATACGACAGCGCAAAATCAAATGTTCAATCGACAGCTTCTGCTTCTTCAGCAGTAAGACCTCACGCCAGAACTTTGATGATGCCTGTATCTAAAGTTGAGTACCAAACATTGGATATCAAAGCTGTAACCAGCGAACAATTCCAACAAAACGTAATCAACTTTGTAAACGCAAACAACAAACGCAGATAATTCATTTATCATCAATTATTTTTAAGGGGCGGCTTGAAAAAGTTGCCCCTTTTTTTGTCCAATTAAAAATCTTTCCTATATTTGCAGTGTATTAGTATTGTAATACACTAATAAAGTAACAATGTAAAATTGTATAGTTATGGTAAATGTATCAAATCTCGAGTTCGGATATGGAAAAAGTCCGGTGCTGAGAAATTTAACTTTGAGACTTCAGGCAGGAAATGTTTATTGTCTGTTGGGTAAAAATGGGGTCGGTAAGACCACTTTGTTGAAGTTGTTGTCGGGGTTGTTGAATCCTACTGATGGCAGCATAGATGTAGAAGGAGAGGTTCCTTTCCGCAGAACTCCGGAGTTTCTCAGGGATATATATTTTTTGTCAGAGGATTTTATTTCTCCAAATCTTTCTCCTCTTGCATACGCTAAAATGTATGCTCCATTTTATCCTAAGTTTGATATGGAGCGTTTTATGGAACTTTTGAAACTCTTTGAGGTAGAACCTGCTCTGAAATTGACAAAGATGTCTTTTGGCCAGCAGAAAAAGGCGATGATATCTTTTGCGGTGGCTGCAAATACAAGGATTCTGCTGATGGATGAGCCAAGCAACGGACTGGATATTCCCTCAAAGAATCAGTTCCGTCAGGCTATATCGTCGATAGTCACTCAGGATAAACTCATAGTTATTTCAACTCATCAGGCGAAAGATTTGGACAGTCTGATAGATCCTGTGATTATAATGGATAATGATGGTGTCATTCTGAATGAGTCAATTTCATCTATTTCGGAAAAACTCTATTTTTCTATCGATACTCAGGTCAATCCTACTGCTCTATACAGCGAACTCACTCTGGGAGGAGTGCTTAATATCTCATTGAATACTTCCGGAGCAGAAAGTGTTGTGAGTATCGAGCCTCTGTTCAATGCGACACTGAAAAACCGTGATGTGATTGTTTCATTATTTAGAAAATAGAAGATTATGAATAATATATTGGATTTTAGAAGATTATGTAATTTGATGAGTATGGATTTGAGGAGAATGTCTGCCTCTTCATTGAATACTTTTGTGGTGCTTGCAGGTGTTTACGTGTTTTTTACACTCTTCTCCATCTTTGTCAATACCTCGATGGTTCCTACTGAGCGTATATCTATTTTTTTGCTGGTTTCCACACTCTTTATGATAATGCTCCCAAGAATCGTTTATGGAAAGGTAAATGACCGCAGAGAAGGTATAGCATACGGAATGCTCCCTGTTTCCACCACTGAGAAATTTATCTCAATGGTGCTGACAGTTAGTGTGGTAGCTCCGATTCTTTTTTATGCGGTAGTTTTCTCTATCGATACCCTTTTGGTCTTTCTTTCACCTGAAGGCTCAGGGGCGAGCGGCTACCTTTGGAGTGACGGTGCGCTGGATTTGAAATCGACTCTGAGAACCTTTGCTTCTTTGTCATTGGTCCAAAGTGCGTTTATACTGGGAAATCTTTGCTTCAAATCGAGAAAAGTCACCAAGACCCTGTTGATACTTCTTGGAGTTCATCTGCTGTTGGTATTTGTTTTTGTGGTTTTGGGTTACAAATATGTCGTTCCGGAATGGTTCCAGGCAGAGGATGAGGCTGCATTGACTGACCAGGTGATGCATATAACTTCCGGATTGTCCACCGTTGTTGAAATTTTATACTCTGCAGTGCTCCCTGTGGGACTGTTGTTGCTCTCATATCTCAAACTTAAAAAGCTTCAATATAAGTAGTTATGGACTTTAATCAGCACAAACCCATTTATCTTCAGATTGTCGAGCAGATAGAGGATAAAATCCTTCTTGGTGGCTGGCTGGCTGATGAAAGGATAGATTCGGTTCGGGAGATGGCTACTTCACTCGGAGTCAATCCCAATACGGTAATGCGCTCATACGAGTTTCTGGAGAGGGAGGAGATTATTTACAATAAAAGGGGAGTAGGCTTTTTTATAACCCCGGATGCAAAGGATAAAATAAAATTCTCCAGAAAAAAGAACTTTCTGGAGAATGAAATTCCTACACTTTTTGCAAAGATGGCACTTCTCGAAGTGGATATCGAAGAGGTCGTCTCTTTGTATAATCAGAGCAAATAGTTTGATTCAGATAATTTTAAAGTTTTCCATTGAGCAATTCGGGACGCAACTCTCGGGTTCGCTCAATGGCTTTTTGTTCCTGCCACTCTTTTATAAGTTTGGGATTGCCGCTAAGGAGTACCTCGGGAACTTTCCAACCCATAAAATCTGCCGGTCTGGTATAGACGGGTGGAGCAAGAAGATTGTCCTGGAATGAGTCGGAGAGGGCAGAGGTTTCATCGTTCAATGCCCCGGGGATGAGTCTTACGATAGCATCACAGATGACTGCTGCCGCAAGTTCTCCGCCACTGAGAACATAATTTCCGATGGAAATCTCTTTAGTTATAAGATGCTCTCTGATTCGATGGTCAATCCCTTTATAATGACCACATAAAATAATAATGTTTGTCGCACAGGAAAGGGTGTTTGCCATTGGTTGCGATAGAACTTCTCCGTCGGGAGAGGTATATATGATATGGTCATAATCCCTTTGTGAAGTCAATTCTGTTATAGCCTGATACAGCGGCTCCGGTTTTATCACCATTCCAGAATCACCTCCGAAAGGGTAGTCGTCAATCTGTTTGTAGCTGCCTTTGCCATATTGGTGCAAATCGATGATGTTGATTTCCACAACCCCTTTGGCTTTGGCTCTTTTGATAATGGAGTGGTTCAGCGGACTCTCCAATAATTCAGGTACGGCACTTATTATATCAATTCTCATAATGGTGCAAAATTACTCATTTATTCAAATCTATTAAAAAAATTGTATATTTGCGAGTTGTATAACTATAATTTTAATGCAAATGATGGACGAAACTATTAATCCTTCTGTAGAGAAGAGTACTTTGGGAGCAGAAACACTATGCTCTGAGAATGTAAATGTTGAAAACAATGTAGAGATTAAAGGAGATGTTCTTTCACAAGAAGAATTGCAAAATCTCTCATCGAAAACCCTTAAGGAGATTGTATTGCTCTTTGAGAAATTGGTTGAAACAGGTGATATAATGGAGATGAACAAACACTCCGAATATATCAAGGCTACATTCTATAAAGTTCTCAAGGAGGAGAAGATAGCATCCGGATATCAAGTTCTTCCAGGAAGTCCCGATTATGTGGAAATGCCTGAAGATATGGAAGTTGAGGAAGGAGCTGAAGAAGTTGTTGAAGTTCAGGAAGAGGCTCAGCAACCCGAGGCTGCTCAGGAAGAGGTATCTGTAAATCCTTTTGCAGAGATCGAAAGAGCTTTCAAAGCCATTTACGGAAAATATAAAGTTCAGAGAGCTGCTTATTTCCAGAATCTAGAGAGAGAGAAGAAAGCAAATCTTGATGCAAGAATGGAAATCATCGAGGATTTGAAAAAACTTCTTGAGACCACCGAGGATATCAATGTGACTTATCCTGCATTCCGTGATTTGCAGAACAGATGGCGTGAGGCAGGTTCTGTTCCTCAGCAAAATGTGAAAGATGTTTACGACACATATCAACATTTCGTGGAGAAATTCTATGATTATGTGAAAATCAACAATGAGTTCAGAGATTTGGACTTCAAGAAAAATCTTGAGGCAAAAGAGGCTCTTTGTGCTCAGGCAGAGGCTCTTGAAAGTGAAGAGAATATCGTAAACGCATTTGCAAAATTGCAGAAACTTCACGAAGAGTGGAAAGAGTATGGTCCCGTTGCAAAAGAATTCAGAGAGGAAATCTGGACCCGTTTCAGGGCAGCAACCTCGAGAATCAACAAACTTCATCAGCAATATTTTGAAGATTTGAAAGTCCAACAAAAAGAAAATCTTGCAGCAAAAACTATTCTTTGTGAGAAAGCAGAGGCTGTGGCTCAAAAGGATATTGATGACTCAAATCTTTGGAATTCAGCATCAAAAGAGTTGGAAAATCTTCAGAAAGAGTGGAAAACCATCGGATTTGCATCTAAAAAAGACAATCAGAAGATTTATGACCGCTTCAGAGCAGCCTGCGATACTTTCTATAACCGTAAGAGACTCTTCTACGCAGAGTTCAAAGAGCAAATGGACAGAAATCTTCAGAAGAAAATCTCTCTATGCGAACAGGCAGAGGCAGTTATGGAGAGCACAGAGTGGAAAAAGACCACTGACCTTCTGATTTCATTGCAAAAACAATGGAAAGAGGTTGGTCCTGTTTCACGTAAGAAATCTGAGCAAATCTGGACCCGCTTCAGAGCAGCTTGCGACAAATTCTTCGACAACAAAGAGAAAAACTATGGTGGAGCAGATCCCCAGCATATCGACAATTTGAAAGCAAAACTTGAAATCATTGACCAGATTAACCAGTTCGAAGGTGACGCTACAGACAAAGTTGCCAAAGAATTTATGAACAAATGGAATGCAATAGGTTTTGTTCCTTTCAAAGAAAAAGAGGCTATTCAGGAGAAATTCAAAGCGGCATTCAAAGCCAAATTCCCTGAATACAAACGCAATAACAGAAATAAAGTTCGTTCGGGCAAATCTCGTGGCGAGGGAGTTTCTGCACGTTCAGAAAGAGATCGTCTTGTTCAAAGATTCCGCAAACTCGAAAGCGAAATTGCAACTTACGAGAACAATCTCGGATTCTTTGCAAGTTCGAAGAATGCTGATGCGTTTATTAGTGAGATTAACAGAAAGATAGGTGCTGCCCGCGAAGAACTTGCCACTCTTGAGGCTCAGATTCGCGAAATTGACAGTCAGAATGAATAATTTTAATTCAATCAAAAAAGAATATTAAGTAAAGAATGAATAAGAACACAATTATCGGTCTTACCCTTATCGGTCTGATCTTTATCGGTTTTTCGGTTTATAACAGTCGTGTTGCGACCGAACAAATGGCTGCAAAAAGGGTTCAGGACTCGATTGCTGCCGTACACGCTTTTGAATATGCTCAGGAATTGGCTTTGCAACAAAAGGCTGACAGCCTTATGGCACAGGCAAATATTTCCCAACCTGAAACAAGCACCCCTGGAGCATTATATTCAAATCCTTATCTTGAAACTGCTTATCGTGTTGAAGCACAGCAGTATAAGCTTGAGAATGATAAAATTGCAGTAACCTTTACATCTCGCGGTGCGCAACCTTACGAGGTATTGATTAAAGATTATATCACTGCTGACAGTTCAGACCTTTATCTGATGAAAGCAGGTATGAGTTCATTGGGTCTCCAACTTTACTCAAACCAGTATGTGAGCACCGATGACTTCTCATATTCTCTTGTGGACAAGAACGACAGCACTATCCTTTTCAGACTATATTTTGCTGAGAACTCATATATCGATCACGAGTATTTCCTTGCTCCCGACAGTTATGTTGTAGATTTCAATATAAATATGGTGGGAATGGACAAAATCGTTCCCCGCAAGGCTTCTCAGTTGGATATAGAGTGGAATATGGACATTCCAAGACTTGAAAAAGGTTATGAGAATGAGAAATCTTATTCGACTGTAGCATACAAATATCCAGGAGACAGCTCTGTAGATAATCTTGGTCTGAGAAAAGATTCTGCTGAGAAACAAATTACCACAAAATTGCAGTGGTTTGCATTCCAGCAGCAGTTCTTCTCTGCTATTTTGTTGGCTGAGAACAATTTCGAATCTGGAAATCTTGAAATGTCATTCTATCCTGAGAGTGATCCTCAGAAGAGATTGATGCACTGTGCAGCAGACGGAATGGTTAGTTACGATGCTGCTTCTCAATTGTCTATCCCTTTCAAATTCTATTTTGGTCCCAACCAGTTCAGTATCTTGAAAGCAGAAGGTTACAATTTTGAGAAAATCGTTCCCCTTGGTAGAAATATTATCGGCTGGATCAACAGATTTGTCATCATTCCATTGTTTGACCTGTTCAATGGTTCTATCGCAAACTACGGTATCATCATTTTGTTGCTGACCTTGATTATCAAATTGGTTCTTTCTCCTTTGACCATCAAGTCTTATATGTCATCTGCCAAGATGAATGTCCTAAGACCTGAGATTGAGAAAATCAATGCCAAGTATCCTAAGGAACAGGATGCTATGAAGAAGCAACAAGAGATTATGGCTCTGTATCAGAAGGCGGGAGTAAGTATGTTCGGCGGATGTCTGCCAATGTTGTTGCAATTCCCTATTCTGATTGCGATGTTCCGATTCTTCCCTGCATCTATCGAGCTT
>JAZRBT010000177.1:0-10637 GCA_045635245.1 Candidatus Coprenecus sp. | reverse complement strand
AGGCTCCAACGAACCAACTATATATATATATGTATCCCCCGAGTTCTCCACATCAGAAACTCTATTCCACTCTGAAGAAGATTTGGAAGCATATTCCAATCCCCACTGAAAATTCGAAACTGTCTCACCGTCAATGGTATATACCGGAGATTTGGTCTGTACAAGAGCCTCTCTCTGCGATGGGGTAATCTCCATTGCAGCAAATGTTATTTCGTGCTCTTCCACCGGAGGAGAGGGAGGAGAAGGGAGAGGTTTTTCACACCCTGCAAACAACAATGCAATCGCTGTAAAAGCAAACAAATATCCTATATATCTTTTCATATCCATATTCTCCTTTTCAAAAATTACAACCATCCTCCATTTTCAGCCACATTCTTGCGGACAACCATTTCAAACTCTCTGACCACTTCCATTCCACCTTTGTTATCTCCTCCCAAAGAGGTTCCGCCAACAATAGCAGTAACCGAGATACGTCCTCTTCCGGCTTTGGTACATTTTATTTTCAATTTGCCATTTTCAAAGGTAGGAGCTGCAGTTATCCCCAAAGCGGACATATCTGCTGAAGAGACCTCTGCACTCTGATAAGCAAGTTCCGATGAGCCTCCTCCAAAATACTCGTCCAACGACAGATAAGCATATTCTCCTGTCTGGAAATAGACACAAGGTGTACCCTGAATCTGCATCAGCAACAAATGGGCATCGATGTAACCACTTCCAAGTTTGCCCTGATAAGGTTCCAACGGAATATCAATATACATTCCTGAAGCGTAGTCAAACTCTTTCTTTGACCCTTTCTGATATTGGTTGATATCGTGAACAGATGTCAATATCAGATTCTTGAACTGCTCTGAAGTGAACGAATATCCATTTTGCAAAGCGTATGAAATACCCAAGGCAGCACATCCTGAAACGTGAGGAGCAGCCATCGATGTTCCCTGCATATAGTCATATCCCCACTCACCGATAGCAGTAGAAGAGACACCCATTATTGTTCCATAACTGATTTGTCCCCCGGGAGCACAGATATTGGTGCCATCACCATAATTTGTGTAGGTGGCTGCTGTAAAGTCGGGAGCCATCGCACTCACACAAATGGTACTGTAATATGCTCCTGGATAAGCAGGAGTAGGCGAACTCTCGTTTCCGGCTGCAAAAATTACGATACCACCATCTATAACACCCTCCAGACCTGCATATTGGTAAAAATAGTCTATAGCCTGCTGATAACTGCTGTAATTTGACTCATAGTATGAATCAGTCGAGGCAACATTGGGATTCAGATTCCAGGAATTGTTTGCAATGACAGCTCCATTGTCAGCAGCATATTTTATAGCCTGCGCAATACTTGATGCAGTTGCCGAGTTCTGCTCCGAGAAAATCTGGCAGGACATCAATTTACATCCGTCACCATTTCCCGAACCACCGGCAATACCGCTCACGCATTTTCCATTATTATTGACCGCTGCAATAGTTCCTGCCACGTGAGTTCCGTGACCGATATCTCCCGGCTTGTTCCAGGTAATCACACCCGAATCATCATAAAAGTTATAGCCGTAAATATCATCAACATAACCATTTCCATCATCATCCACCCCAGAAGTTCCGTTAGCCTCAGCCTCATTTACCCACATATTCTCAGCCAAATCTTCGTGAGTGTACATAAGTCCGTCATCTATCACTGCCACTATCACACGAGGGTCCCCTGTACAATATTTCCAGGCAGGGAAAAGATTGATATCGGCACCGGGCCTGGAATCATCGCTCAATGAACCGTCATTCATATAATGCCACTGATAAGGTAACTCGGGATCATCAAACGGCATCTCATCCATATAACTTGGAGCGATCTGGGCAGTATGTCCTGCAGGAGAAACACCAAGATACTCCTCCTGATATATCACCTCATCGTACTCGACCAATGCCACCTGACTATGACGGGCAATTATACCGGCAATCAGCTGCACATCGGCAGTCGGCTCAAAAGTAACAATATACCATTTGTCGAGCCCCTGCGCTCTCGCAATATCTTCTCTTTTCTGATTATACGGGAATAGACGTTTTATTTCCAACTCCACCGGAGCATCCCCTATCTCAGGGAAAAATTCAGCATCATCTGAAAGTCTCACAATCACCCTTCCCGGCGCACAATTGTCCGCACCATTGATAATTTTATACGAAGCACTATCATCCGAAGAAGCAAACTTGTCCTGATGATGTGAACAACCTGCAAGAAAAATAATTGAGAGTAATACTATAAAAAAGCGGCGCATAAATAGATTTTGATTACAAAAATTAAATATAAGTGACAAATATACATACAAGCGAGTAAGAAATCAAAGCTTGCTTTGAATTTATTACAACGAGCGCAGTAGTATATCTGTTGCGTAAGCAACAAATATCATACAAGCTACTGAGAAATCAAAGCCTGCTTTGAATTTATTACAACGAGCGCAGTAGTACATCTGTTGCGTAAGCAACAAATATCATATAAGCGACTGAGAAATCAAAGCCTGCCTGTAATTTATTACATCCATATCACTGAAAACCAAGCCGGAATAGAATCCCTATGAAGAGGATACATCCGGACGGCACAGGGAGAAACCCACCTTGCGGATAACGCATATAAACGAAGCATCCAGGCTGCAAATACAGATGGTACTTCACCGCTGAGCAAAAATATGCCGGTTTCATTGCTCAACGATACACAAAACAATTAAAAATCAACATTTTCTGCTCCGTTGTACAAAAAAATGAGCAAAATTTTGCTCAACGAGACAATCCCCATTGACCCGATTCATATTTTACATATATTTGTCTGACTACTTCATACATTTCGAGAGAGATGAGGGAGAAGGATTGTTGTGAGAGAATACGTAAAAGATAAAATGATATGAAAAAGACCTATCACCTTTGCTTGTCTGCCGGTGAGGAGATTATGTTTCGGGATCTCGAGGACTACCACAGAGGATTCAACTGCTTTGCCTGCGCTTTATACAAAACTGAATCTACCGGACTTGTTGAGTCATTTATGTCCACTCATACCCATCTGCTAATACAGAGCTCTTGCCCCGATGAATTTATGTATCAGTTCAGACAGCCATACAGCATATATTTCAACCACAAATATCATCGAAGAGGAAAACTTGGGGAAAGAAAACACTTCTCTATGGAGGTCGTAGGATATCACCACACAATAGCTGCAGCGAGTTATACTCTTAGAAATGCATTACATCACGGTGTATCCCCTATTCCATACGCATACCCTCACTGCTCTGCAAACGCAATATTCAGCAAAGAAATGGGGAAATGGACAGAAGAGAAGATTCTGCCCAAAAGGTCCCATTACAAATACATAGGCAGAAGGGCAGTGTATCCGGATCACTACAAGATGACAGAAAACGGGGTATTCACAAGAGCCAGCGTTTTGGATATCCCTCAGATTGAGGCTTTATTTGGAACAGCAAGGAGTTTCAACTTCTATATGTCCAGAAAATCATCAGAAGAATGGGAGGCAGAGCAACAAAAAGATGCCAATGGAAAAGGGCCCATCAACCTTGATATTATAGAGCAAGGAGTTACAATTGACAGTGCAGGCAAGATGTTACTGTTTGAAAACGGAAAGGGAGACTATCGGAAGATTTCCGACATCGAGTTGTGTACTGAATTAGACCAGATGGCTCGCAGGCAATATGGGAAACACTCGGTTTATGAACTGTCATTGAAAGAAAAGAACGGAATAGCAAAAGACCTTTATCGTGTTCGCCATATAAGTGAATCTCAAATACGAAGATGTCTCGTATTACCAAAAAATGAGATATAGAAAGAGTCCCGTGTTTCAGAGAATATAACAAAAATCAAATAATGACACTCAGCATTGAGCGAAAAATAGTGTGTGTCCTTTTGCCCCATTGACCCATACGCACACAGGATACGGGCAACAATATATTACTGACACATACGGAGGGTTATGGAACACACTCAATGACATATAAAGAAGCGAAGACGGATACTAAATACAGATGGCACTCGCGATTGGCGCATACAGACAGTACATACCGACATAACCGAGAGTCCTAAATACAAACGGGACTTATCGACGGTCATTCGGAAGTGAATGAATGATAGACAGAAGATACATCCCAACAGCACCACACCGCTGAGCAAAAAAATGGATGTTTTATCGCTCAACGATACACGAAACAATCGATAAACCAATAAATCACGCACCGTTGGACAAAAAATCCAACGATTATTTGCTCAGCGAAACAAGACTCGCGCAGAGTGAATGCGAATGATGAATGCGAGACTGTTGTTAAGTGCTGAGGTTATTGTCAACGAGCGCAGAAAGTATATCTGTTGCGCCAGCAACAAAGGGAAAAGTAAATAGGAGTGAGAAATAAAAAAAGCGAATCATATAGAATGACTCGCCTTTTTTTGTGTATTGGTTTGTGCTTAGTCGGTAAGAGATACTCTCTTGAAGCAAACAATTTTAGCTTCTTTGTCAGCTGCTTTGACAACATCTTTAACAGCTGTTTTACCGTCACCCATTTGGTAGCCTTGTTCTTCAAGAGTTTGTTCTTTGAAGAATTTTTGAAGACGACCTTTAGCGATGTTAGCAACCATTTGTTCAGGAAGGTTTGCAGCTTTTTCAGCAGAAACTCTTGCGATGATTTCGCGAGCTTGAGCTGCTTGTTCAGCTGTAATCCAACCTTTGGTTTGGTTAGACTCGATATGGTCTTCGCTATCTACGTGTGCAGGGTTGATACCGGCTTTTTGTAGTTCTGCTTGAACCGCTTTAAGAACAAGTTCTTCTTTTGTTTTTTCGGTAGCTGTTTTAAGCTCGTTGTCAATTACCTCTTGAGGTACTTGATCAGCTGAAACAGCAACAGGGTTCATTGAAGCAACTTGCATTACAACACCTTTTGCAACTTGCTCATCGAATTCTTTGTTGAATCCAACGATTGCAGCAAGCTTACCGGTGATTTTGTGCATATAAGCTTGGATGTAAGGAGCTTCGATGGTTTCGTAAGCAACCACTTGGTGCTTTTCACCTGTTTTACCGCTTTGCTCTGTAACAGCAGCTTCAACTGTTCTGCCGTCAGCCAAAGTACAAGCCATTAGAGCTTCTTTGTCTGCAGGAAGATTTGCGATAGCTGCATCTGCAATTGCATTAGCAAGAGCTTGGAACTCATCGTTTTTAGCAACGAAGTCAGTTTCGCAACCCAAAGCTACGATAACAGCTACGTTTCCGTTTACTTTTGCAATTGCTGCACCTTCCGATGTTTCACGGTCAGCACGTTTTGCTGCGATAAGTTTACCTTTCTCTTTGATGATCTCTTTTGCTCTTTCATAATCACCGTTTGCCTCTACAAGGGCTTTTTTACAGTCCATCATACCGGCACCGGTCATTTTACGCAATTTTGCAACGTCAACTGCTTTAATTTCCATTGTGTTCTAAATTTGACGGTTAATAATTATTCAGCAACAGGAGCTTCTTCTTTAGCTTCTTCTACTGCAGGTTTTTCAGCTTTTGCACCTTTGCGAGGACGCATTTTTTTACCTGCTGCAGGAGCATCTTCTCTTGATTCTTCCTCTTTGTCTTTTTCAAGTTTTCTCTCTTCAAGACCTTCTTTGATAGCACCGCAAAGTGCTTCAAGAATTAGAGAGATTGATTTTGCAGCATCATCGTTTCCGGGGATCACATAATCAATCGGAGTGGGATCGCAACATGTATCAACAACTGCGATTACCGGGATGTTTAGGCGGTTAGCCTCTTTTACTGCATTCATCTCTTTTTGAACGTCAACTACGAAAAGAGCTGCGGGAAGACGATTCAAGTCTGAGATAGAACCAAGGTTCTTTTCAAGTTTCGCTCTCTGACGGGTAATTTGAAGACGCTCACGTTTAGCAAGAGTTTCAAAAGTACCGTTTGAAATCATCTCATCGATGGTATGCATTTTCTTTACTGCTTTACGGATGGTAGGGAAGTTGGTCAACATTCCACCTGGCCATCTTTCAGTAACGTAAGGCATTGAGACGCTTTGAGCATATTGTGCTACGATGTCTTTTGCCTGTTTCTTTGTAGCAACGAAAAGGATTCTACGGCCTGCGTGTGCCAATTGTTTCATCATATTCGCTGCCTCATCTATTTTTACAACAGTTTTGTGCAGGTCAATAATATGGATTCCGTTTTTCTCCATAAAGATATAAGGAGCCATTTTAGGATTCCATTTTCTCTTCAAGTGACCGAAGTGTACACCTGCCTCTAGTAAGTCTTGGAAATTTGTTCTAGGCATTTTTTTAAATTTTTCTGTTCTCTAATAAGAGTTCTCTTTGTTAATTTTGAAGTAGCGGCATCAATAGCCGATCTTCTAAATTTTTCGCAGGTTGACAAACGAATTGCAGCCTGAAATCAGGATCAACACGTTTTGAATCAACTCTGTGCAATAATTTGTAAATCCCGTTAAATAAATATTAACGTTTGCTGAATTGGAAGCGTCTACGAGCACCAGGTTGTCCGGGTTTCTTTCTTTCCACTTCGCGAGCGTCGCGGGTCAAGAAACCATTAGACTTAAGTACCGAACGGTAAGCTTCTTTGTCTACTTCGCAAAGAGCGCGAGAGATAGCCAAACGAAGAGCTTCTGCCTGACCTTTAATTCCACCGCCATCAAGATTAACTTTGATGTCGAAGTTAGAAAGGGTTCCGGTTACAGTTAGGGGTTGTTTTACAATGAAACGAAGTGACTCTTCTTTGAAGTAATCTTCAAGAGTACGGTCGTTGATTGTAATGTTACCTTTACCTGTGTTCAGATAAACGCGAGCAACTGCTGATTTACGTCTTCCAAGGGCGTTAATTACTTCCATGCTCTGTTTACTTTAGTTCGTTTAAATTAATAGTTTTGGGTTGTTGTGCCTGATGAGGGTGCTCATTACCTGCATATACATACAAGTTGCTGTAAAGTTTTGCACCAAGGCGAGTTTTAGGTAGCATTCTACGTACTGCTTCCCTTACTACGGCGTCCGGTTTGCGAACCAAAAGGTCCTTAGGTGTAGCGAAGCGTTGTCCACCAGGATATCCGGTGTGACGAACATAGACTTTATCAGTAAGCTTTTTACCTGTGAAACGAACTTTCTCAGCGTTTACAATGATAACATTGTCACCGCAGTCCATATTAGGTGTAAAGTTTACTTTGTGCTTTCCGCGTAGCATAATAGCCACTTTAGAAGCAAGTCTACCAACGATCATATCGGTGGCATCAACTACGACCCAATTCTTTTGAATCATGCTCGGGTTTGCCGACACTGTTTTGTAGCTTAATGTGTCCACTGTGTTGATTTTTAAGTTAATACATTTATTTTAGTTGCGATTTCCCCATAATTAAGGGGGTGCAAAGATATAAAATATATTTAAACAAGCAAAACTTCTTGATAATTAAATCCATTCGGAGAGATTTCCACCCCTTAGATAGACAAGATTCTGGCTATTTCATACCACTTCAGATCTATCTCATTGTGCCTGCTGCAAGCCTCTGCAAAGGGGGTATAGACAGTTTTGTTCTGCATTTGGCCCACCATCACTCCACTAATTCCTTTCAGCAAGGCATTGACTGCCTCACACCCGAGGACACTCGCCAGAACCCTGTCCTTGCAGGTAGGAGAACCACCCCTCTGGATATGTCCCAAAGTGGTAACTCTCGCCTCATAGTGGGGCAATCGCTCTTTTACCAGTCTTGCAATATCCGCTGCACCTCCGAGTTCTTCCCCCTCAGCCACAATCACAACACCCGAAGTCTTGTTATTTCTCCGTTCAAACTCGAGATAATCACATAATTTGTCAATATCTGTGGGGGTCTCGGGTATCAAAGCATCCTCCGCACCGGTAGCAATGGCTGTATTCAAAGCAATAAATCCGGCATCACGTCCCATCACCTCAACGAAAAAGGCCAAATTATGACTGTCAGCAGTATCCCTGAGTTTATCAATAGCCGAAACAGCAGTATTTATGGCTGTATCAAAACCAATGGTATAATCTGTTCCATAAATATCATTGTCAATAGTTCCCGGAACACCGACAACCGGAATACCAAAATCTGAGCTCAATGCCTGAGCTCCTCTGAAAGAGCCATCACCTCCAATTACCACCAGAGCATCAATACCCTCTTTCTGCATATTTTCATACGCCCTTTGACGGGCAGCATATTCCTTGAACTCAGGACAACGGGAAGATTTCAAGATAGTACCTCCCCTTGAAATGATTTTGGAGACAGAATGTGATTGCATAGGGACAAAATCCCCTTCAATCAGTCCCGAATACCCTCTGGATATTCCCACTACCTCTTTCTTATTGAAAATTGCACTCCTGACAACCGCCCTGATAGCGGCATTCATTCCCGGAGCATCCCCACCCGAGGTGAGAACACCTATCTTTTTTATTCTCTCTTTTGCTTCCATACCATTATATATATAATAAAGCAAAGATATTATTTTCTGAACAAAGTACGATTTGCGAAAGATAAAAGGTGAAACAGTTGTTTGAAAAAGTATTACCTTTGAGGCTTGTATATAGAGTAAATATGAAACTTGGCAATATAGATTTAGGGGAGCGCCCGCTGTTTTTGGCGCCAATGGAAGATGTGACAGATCCATCATTCAGATATATCTGCAAAAGGTATGGAGCAGATATGATGTATACTGAATTTGTCTCATCGGACGGATTGATAAGAGATGCTCAGGGCTCTTTGAACAAACTTAACATTTTCGATTACGAAAGGCCTATCGGGATTCAGATTTATGGTCATATCCCTGATGCAATGGTCGAATCGGCAGTTAGGGTGGAGGCAGCCAATCCGGATGTTATCGATATCAATTTCGGCTGTCCCGTAAATAAAATTGCCCGCAGAGGAGCAGGTTCCGGAATGATGCGCGAACCGGACAAGATGGTGGAAATCACCCGACGAGTGGTCGAAGCGGTGAAACTTCCCGTAACCGTAAAGACCCGTCTTGGCTGGGACGAAGATTCAAAAATCATTGTCGAACTTGCTGAAAGACTGCAGGATGTCGGAATACAGGCTCTTACAATTCACGGAAGGACCCGCTGCCAATTATACAAAGGGGAGGCCGACTGGACACTTATCGGTGCAGTAAAAAACAATCCGAGAATGAAAATTCCAATTATCGGAAACGGAGACATAAAGACCCCCGAAGATGCTGCCAACGCTTTCAACAGATATGGAGTAGATGGAGTTATGGTAGGGAGAGCCTCCTTCGGACACCCCTGGATATTCAAGGAGATGAGACACTTTATCGACACAGGGGAACTTCTTCCTCCGATGTCTGTAAAAGACAAAGTAGCTCTCGCAAAAGAACATTTCCAGAAATCTATCGAATTCAAAGGAGAGAGAGCAGGGCTGCTCGAAATGCGCCGCCACTTCTCCTGCTATTTCAAAGGCTTGCCCGAATTCAAAGAGACAAGACTGAAACTTGTCACCGAAAATGACCCATCACAGGTTCCACTGTTGCTCGACTATATCCTCGAGCGATGGGGCGACTGCGAGAGCTCTATTTAAAGAAGTTTTTCCAGTTCTTCAACAGGAGGAAGTAGTTTCTTCAAGCGCTCATCCATATCGGCAGTAGTCTTATATGTAGCTACACCCATAGGCTTGTCTTAGTCTTGAATTACATATTTAACAAATTTCTTATTAGCACTCTTGCAAAGAATAATACCTATTGAGGGATTCTCGTTAGGCTTTCGTACTTCATCATCAAGGATACGCAGATACCCGGCTAATTGACCCAGATACGAAGTTTTAAATGGGCCATCCTTTAGCTCTACGCATATAAGAGCAGCCAACTCTCTATTGAAAAATAGCAAATCTGGAAACTCTTCGACTCCGAATTTTTCCAGATGGTATTGATTGCCTACAAATGTAAAGTCCTTACCGAATGTCATAATAAACTCTTTGACATTCTGCACTATGCGCTGCTCTATTACGCGTTCATCCCTGTCCTTATCACGAATGAATAGTTCTTCGGTATTAATAAAATCAAGCAGATATTCATCCTTGAACATTGTGATGGCACGATACGCCTGCAACTGGTCTGGGATTGCTTTTTTGAAATTATTTGGCAATTCTCCCTAATGGCTATACAAATCATCATTGATAATCCGCTCCAAATCCTCAACCTTTGCTTTAGTGTCTGCGGCAAATTGAATATAAAATTTCCTTTGCTCCACATCCTTTACTTTACTGATGATAGCATAATGGTGCGTAAAACCAATATTCATAAATGCGGAAATCGGGGAATTTGCATCTATCTTAAACTGTACAGTTGGTAATTCATTCGTTCCAACGAACGAATTATTAGACAACAAAATTAGTAAAAGATTTATTTCTACATCCTCGAAAGATGGGGCGACTGCGAGAGAACAATCTGAAAGTAAAACAGTAAAGACAAAATAACGGCTATCTTTTTGGTTGCACTTTTTCGACGGTGAATTATTTTTGGCGTGTAGTCTTCTATGTAGTCTAAAATAGGACCCAATACAAGTGCGACATATAATATTGCCTATTTTTAATTTTCTGCTGAAAATATTTCATTTTTCTCTTGACTCGTCCCTAAGGGCATATATTAACTTT
>JAZRBT010000176.1:0-1190 GCA_045635245.1 Candidatus Coprenecus sp. | reverse complement strand
CGTTCGAAGCCTCTTCCTGAGTTTCTTTTGCTATGTCAGTTTCAGCTTGCTGTTCGGACTCGTTACCGGGACTTTCTATAGGAGTTCCCCCTTTCTCTATTTCAGAGTTTGCTTCATTTTCAGAGTCCACTTTGGCTTCGTTGTTCGATGCCTCTTCCTGAGTTTCTTTTGCTATGTCAGTTTCAGCTTGCTGTTCTGATTCGTTGTATGGATTCTCTACAGGGGTTTCTTCTTTTTCTATGCCGGAATTTTGCTCCGGTTCGTTTGAAACATCCTGAATGTCGAGATCGTGATTTATCTCAATGGTAGTAACAGCATTTGTCAGAGGTTTGATGGGAATTTGCTCAAGTCCATATACAGTATGGAACAAAATTCCGCTGTCTTCGGTAGAAAAAGAGATTTCTCCGTTACTGCCGTATGATAATTCTCCAATTTGTGGAATTTCAATTTTTCTTTCCTTTGCCAAAGTTTCCTGAAAATCGTTCAAAAATGCATCCCATTCGGCAGTTGCCTCTTCCAATTTTGCATCAGTTTTATGGATGAACAACTTTTTCAAGTGGTCATCATAGATGTTTTTCTCAAATTTGAACGAAATTTTTAGGTGAGGAGGGAGAATAGATTTGCCATCTTCTGAAAATTTAGCAGAAATTTGTTCGGTGAAAAAGTATCCGATGCCTGAAATAACAACTCTTTCTTGGTCGAAAAGCGACTCTTTTATCAGTTTTGACAGCAAATTTATGTCCATAGGGAAGTTTTTTTGAAAATTTTCACAACAAAGGTAAATTTTTTTTGGATTATTAAAAAATATATCTACCTTTGCAATCCCAAACGAAACAAATTCCTCCTTAGCTCAGTTGGTTAGAGCACCTGACTGTTAATCAGGGGGTCCTAGGTTCAAGTCCTAGAGGGGGAGCAAGGGCAACCAAAAGGTTGCCCCTTTCTTTTATATCCCATTTGGCTTTATCTTCCAATAAACGGCTATCCCAGTCTGAAATTTCCTATCTTTGCATAGATACCTTATTTATATAGCTTCTGTAGAATATAGCAGAGGAACTCTGAACTCTTGTTTTATGAACGGAAAATTATTAGTTGCTGCATTGGTTAAGACGGTTGTCGGTTTTGTGCTGATGGCTACTCTCCTTTTTTTGCCTGCCGGGACATTGCATTACCCGGGTGGCTGGCTGCTCCTT